>JAYELB010000113.1:0-15818 GCA_034717055.1 Methanobacteriota archaeon | reverse complement strand
ATGCTATGTCGTCATGCGATCTTCCGCACCTTTCGAGGAGCACAGCGATGTCTGTCCTCATCTCGCTTATGTCGTCGGATGTTCGCTCAACGAATCCGTCATGCTCATCGAGAGATGTGTGGATTCCATCAAACTCCTGTTTTAGCCAGTGATATCCCAATGTAACCACCAATACACCGAGAATACCCATAAAAGCGAATGCCATCGCCGTATACGATGACATTGGTTCGTCGATGGTTGGTAGAATCCATGGGAAGTTTATCACTGGTTCCACCACTCGAAGATTTTAGTTCCGTTCGTGCTCAGTGCTATGCTCAGCACGCCAGGATCAACCTCTATTGTCTCGGTTCGATCTGCGTAAACTATGCTCATCATCGATGAGGTGTGATCTTCCTTCTCATGTATGCACACCTCAAACTCCGTGCATGTCCCGTATAGTGGCGCTGTGGATTGCAGCAACCGCACATATCGGCATTCAACCGGTGCAAACGGAACCTCTACATACCCCGTTTCGTCGATTGTAGCTTCTGCAACCGTTCGCCACGACGTGCCATCACTTGCCACACTCACATCGACGAATAGCGGTACATATCGATCATGAATTATTACCCGCGTGTTGTTGATTGTCAGGTGTTTACCAAGGTCAAACACTATGTATGGTGATTCTTCGTTTCGCTCTGAAAACCAGTGTGTATGCGGGTCCCCATCGATCGATTTTTCGGCTAAGTATGTGTCGCTGTACTCTGATGTTGCTACCGCAATTATTGGCGAGATCCATCCAGTGGTTGGCTCAGAGCCCCCCTGTTCAACGATCCCGGTTACAGCGTGTGCATAGTCGTATTTCTCAAGATCGCCGTACTTGACCCTTGCGTAGCCTTGCTCACCCCATCCAGTGCCCCAACTGTTCTTTATGATCCAACATCCGTCAGAATCATCCCACCCAACCAGGAGCACGGCGTGGTTAGCCCATCCAACATCCGTTACAGGACTGTACACACCTTCCCGGTAGTAATACCAGTCATTTGGTGCATGAACAACTACAGACAATGGGCCGTATTCTTTCAGTGCCCATTTAAAATCACCGGTCGTTGACTCAACATAGTCATAACCGGTTATCTGGTGTTTTACCCATCCAGTACATGGGTTGCATCCTGAATCTTTTGCAGCGTATGGATAACACGCCTCATCGGATACGCCGGTATCCCGCATGTAGTCAAGTGCATGATCTGGCCAGCCACCGTCACAGGATCCGGCAGAACAACAGTCAGAAACCAAGTGTTGCTCTGAAAGATCAAGATTCATCCCGGTATCGATCAGGAACTTTGACTCAACTGCTGCGATCGCACCAAACGCCCAGCAGGATCCGCACATCCCCTGGCTTTTCACCGATGTGACCATACCTGAATCACACCAGTTAAATCGCTCTTCGTATTGCAATGTCCTCATCGATGGTTGCGATACGATCTTGCCACGAGGCGCAGGGATCGGCTCTGTGAGCATTAATTGTCTTTGCTCTGCATCAGTCCACCCTGACACAGATGTTGCGCCAGCAGTCCAGTTATAACCACACTCGTTGATTGCGTGATTAATGTTGCGGATGCTCTCTGCCTCGTTGTTTGCTGCACTTGCGGACCATATCACTGATGTCAGCAATATGGCGACCGCAATCGTTTTTAAGTGCATCAGCTTAGTCGGTAGTAGCCCAAACCAGTTCCTCGCCGGTTACTGTGCGCAGGATAATGTTTATCACGATTATCATTGACGCCTGTGCTTCTATATCGACAATAATGCCAAACTGTCCCTGGGCGATTATCGCAACTAGTGCGATAAAGTTGACCCACAAGGTCTTAGATACCAGATAATTCTTTGCCATGTTATAACCTCCGTTGTTTTGCCCCTCACTCCGGGTGTTGGGCACAATTACAACAGTAGAACTTGTGAATAAAAAAAGGTTGCGGTAGTTTAGCTACCGCAAAGTCTCAAAACCTACTTCACCGAGCAGGTGTTTCGACAAATACATCGAATCAGACATATCAACGATGCCGTCACCGGTCACGTCTGCCGCTTCGAGATTGATTGTCTCGTATCCAGTGATCCCAATCACATACTTCGCGATGTATGCTGCGTCTGCAACATCCGCCTGACCATCGTCATTGGCATCGCCGTTTGGTGTTGGCACTGGCGTTGAGAACGTTCCGGACGAGACTGTATAGGTCATCGCTGTGCAGTTTGGCGTTGCGTCTTTGAAGGTCGTCACAGACAACGTCAAAGCACATGACATGCCAAGAGTGACCGGCTCAAGCTCAACATCCAACAGCGTGAAATTTCCGCCAAGTCCTGGACTGTCTCCCTGAACCGCACCGAGCCTCACGGTCCCGTCGTTCTCCGTGTTCGTGTACGTGCAGTCCATACCTCCCGCGGTCACGCTTGCAACCCGCACAACCGTTGGGTCGTACGTTAGCGTGACATCGCAGGCTCCTACATTCTCAGCGCCTGAGATCGTGATTGGCAGTGTGGCTGCGCCAACTGTTGATCCGATCGCAATAGCAGCCCCCTCGTCGATGGGTGCATCACCACATGAGTATGTGAGCTCCTGCGTTAGTATGCCTGGCGGGTCTGCCTGGGATAGACTGACAACAGTATCCCCGTAGCCTACACAGTCAACACTCATCGATGCGATCTGATACTCGCCAATGTCCACGCCCTCCATGTTGACGAGTGCTATCTTAACATAGTCACCCTGATGAGACCATCCAGTGCCGCCGTCCAGCACAGTCCATGGACTCATTGAAACATCCACATCGGTGATATTGATCACTGCCGGGTCAAAAGTCACCAGTGCACCCGCAGAACCCGAGTTCGCACTTGTATTTACCATCAGATTGATGGTGTTTTCGTCTTGCGCCATCCACATCATTGGCGCGTCTTCTGATGCCGCCACCGATGCCGATAATAGCACCGCTAACAGCAATATAGTTCTTATCATGTTGTATACCCTTCCGTGTGTATCCGACAGTGCAGTTTGTACGTTGGGTTTACTGCCCGCCGGTAGATCTCAACTACGTCATTCGCTGATATATAGTTGTTCCCATCCACGTCAATCACCCACTCATAATTAATGTGGTATGTTGGATCAACCGCCTTGCGATAGGCTAATACGACGTCATTTGCCGATATGTAGCCATTATAATCGCAATCGCCGCAATTCGGAGCGGTTATCGGATAGTTATCATACTCATCACTGCCAGGAATCTGAAACGGGACATCACCAACACCGTTACCATCCGAATCAACACCGGTGTAATTGCTCCAGTAGTTTCCCCCTGCATAGGTGCCGCCAACTATACTCGGACCGTATGAGAATGGAATATTCCAGACATTCGAATGGCTGTTGTACGAATCCCCATTACTTGCAAAGATATTGTCAAAAAACAGGCAGTGATCGCTATACCTAACATGGATACCATTAGTATTGTTCCATTCCTGATTTTCGGCAACATCACACCACGTTGTAGAGTATATGGTTATCCCACCGTACCTACATACATTATCGTGGATTAGATTGCGGTAAATCGAGGTATCGTTGCACATATACGCTATAATCCCACCATATCCACCGTTCCTGCTTACATCATTGTGAAAGACGCATATATCGGATGTATTCCGTAGATATATACCATGGCTCTCTGCATCACGGATTGTGTTGTTATTAATCCAGCAATCAAACACATCTTTACCATCAATATTGATGGTGTTATTGTGGATCGTGTTGTTGCTTATGTACGCATGACCATAGCATTCTGTGTAGATCCCCTTCACAGAGCCCGTGATCTCAAAACCCTTGATCTCCATGTGAACTGCACTGACATATATCGCAGGAATGTCGTGCACCAAAGCAACGATCGTCGAGTTGTTTCCGTGGAGGTGCACGGACTGAGTGATATGCAAGTTTTCGTGATAGGTTCCGGGACCAACGTTGATCGTTTCGCAGTAAGTAGCGTTGTCAATCGCCGCCTGGATCGATTCTCCCTCAGTCACGTTTGTACCGGAAGACAAAGGACACAAAAAAAAAAGTAGGGTGAAGATCAGTGCGGTGATTTTCTCAATCATGATCTCACTGGCCCTGAACACTTACTAACGATGGTTTTGTCCGGTGATTCACTGGATCATACCCATCATCGATAAGATCTTTCAGATCAGTCGCTGACTGCGCAGTCCCCAGGACTTGCGCTATGTCGATCCGTAGCATATCAGAGTACGCCACAATCGAATCATAGATGTTTGCTCCATACACACAGCATTCCACTCTTACTGGCAATGCGCCGGATTCATGAACAAAAATAATTAAGGGCCCCTCGGTGTCTGTATCGGTTGCATCGAGAGTGCAATAATATATTCCGTTGCTGATGTGTGTTGCTCCGCCGCTATTCTTGTTCGCTAGCGTTGTTGCGCCGGTCTTCCATAGCTTGATATCGGTGTTCGAGATCGTGAGTCCGGTCTCTTCGGTGTCACCGTCTGTATTGTCCACGAAATACCCTAACGGTATCTCCTGGCTCGCTGTTGATTTTCTCAGTGGTATTGGCATTATGATATCCCCTGTTGTTTTAAATGATGTACGAATATTGGTGTTGAGATAGTTGTCGCAATATCAACTGCCGCCACACCATATCTTGCCACGCTCAGATCGCATCTATCCACGGCGTTTGTGGTGTCATCGGCAAACGTTATCCTATCCACCACATTAGAGTATGTCGCTGCGTAACCACCCCCAAACCATGCGTAAGTACCATTGGTGACAGCGGCCAACATGTAGCGTGCTACAGATAAATTGCACCTATCCACGGCGTTTGTGGTGTCGTCAGCGATTGTGATTCTGTCCACCACATCTAACGAAGCTGCAGTTTTGCCACCACCAAACCACCCATAGGTACTATTTTCAAATGTAGCCATTCTAGATCTTGCCACGCTCAGATCGCATCTATCCACGGCGTTTGTGGTGTCGTCGGCGATTGTGATTCTGTCCACCACATTAGTGTGTGCCGCTGCGTAACCACCCCCAAACCACCCATAAGTATCGTTTGCAATCCCCGCAAGTCCCGATCTTGCTACAGATAAATTGCACCGATCTAATGCGTTTGTGGTGTCATCGGCAAACGTTATCCTGTCCACAACATCTGACTTCGCGCCAGTTGTGCCACCACCAAACCACCCATAGGTACTATTTTCAAATGCACCCAACTCATGTCGTGCTACAGATAAATTGCACCGATCTAATGCGTTTGTGGTGTCATCGGCAAACGTTATCCTATCCACCACATTAGAGTATGTCGCTGCGTAACCACCCCCAAACCACCCATAAGTATCGTTTGCAATCCCAGCAGGTCCCATTCTTGCCTCGCTCAGATCGCACCTATCCACGGCGTTCGTGGTGTCATCGGCAAACGTTATCCTGTCTACCACATTAGAGCCGCCGGCTGCGGCCAAACCACCCCCAAACCATCCATAATTGCTCATGATCTATCTCCCTCATCGATGAGATGATTCATTTTACGCCCCTCTGAGATCTGGTTGAGTTCGTTTAGCTCAATGGGAAGAACATCGATCCGGTTCTTGGATCCGGGCAGTGGTGATTCACAACATGCCTCCCGCATTGCAACCAAGTTACTTGTTCCGCACCCGGTTTGCCGATCAACAACTGCGTCGTGCAACTGTTGTGCCAACCTTCGCCGCCAGTATTCAGGCTCGTCTGCCTGATACTCTTCGTTTGTAAACGGCTTGCCGTGCTCCTTTTCGAGTTGTGTCATGATCTCCGCGTACTTGTTGATCTCGATGAGCTTTGCATCGATGCCATATCCAAGGTGCTCGATCTCGGTGATCGCTTCGGCAACATCAAGATCATAATCGATTGGTTTGTGTTCGATCGCCCTGGCTTGTTTTCGTTCTGCTCTCTCTCTTTCGGTTAGCCTTCTCCTTAGCTCGGTGAGCGCAACCCGCATTTGCACCAGCACATGGCGGTACTGGTGCGAGGGTATCTGTGAGTCTGAGCACGCCACAAACTTCTCTATCTGAAAGTTTGAGGTTCGTTGCGCAAACTCCCTGAACCTGTCTTGGATGTGGTCTTGGTAATCTCCGTAATTACCGACTGTGATTTGTTTGGTCATGCAAGATATCCACCGTTCGACTCGGCAACATACCGGATACTCACATGAAGATCAAGAGCGGTGGCTCCTGTACCATTGTGCTGCATCTTGATTGTTGACCCGGTTGTTAGGTATACCTCGCCATTCCAACCAAGTTGTTTATTCGCTGCGTTCAGGTTGGCCTGGATTGCATCTGCGGCAGGTATGAAGGTCAGCACCTCGGATGCACCGCCGACGATTGGACATGATGTTAGGTCGGCTGTCTGTGCACCGTAGGCAACCAGCGCAACACCAAGGATAATACATGGCTGCGTTGTCACGGTCACCAATGTGGTGTCTGCGGCTGCGTTCGCTGCTGAGCCCACATATATACCCTTGACCTGCGTTTCTCCAGCAACCCGGTTTACAGCGTTTACCCCGCCTTCCTGACCAGAGATAATCGTGGTCTGGTTTGCCGCCGTAGCATCTCCACCTGATGCGTTTGGATCGGTTAGGGATATCAGAACTTTGTCGTTTGCGGTTAGTGGCACCGTAAACGCTGCGTGTGTGAACGCACCGTTTGCCGTCATATAATCCGTGATCACCTGGCTTTCACCCTCCGGTGCCGGGCTTGAACCTAAGCAATCCCATACAACATAAGCATACCACCCAACAAAAAAGTTGTTGCCATATCCCGCGAGGCTGTCAACTGTGAACGTTGGCACAGCAGTGACAGAGTCAACGGTTCCCTGATACAATCCCGGATCGCCAGAGCCGCCCTTAATAAACACTGCTTTTGAAAACTCTCCGGGTTTATGCTCTACGATATCTACGCCCATTTAATCACGTCCGGTGATGTATACGCACTCTGCAAACTTCTCGGTCTCGTACTCAACAATTTCAACTTTTTCTTGTTCATCCATTGTATCACAACGGTTCGTTTCCTGTAAACTTGAAATCATCGATGTAAGCGGTCTGTGCTGAGGCTGCCTTTGTCTGGAACCAGACGTAAGCCACAACACCACGCTTTGTTGCATCGGCCACGGTGATCGGGGTGTATGCGCTTAGATCAACCTCGCTACCTGCACACAACGCACGCACATAGTTGTTGTTGGCGAGATCCATCACCAATTTAATCGTTGTGAATGGTAGTCGATCCCCTGATGAACCCATGAACATAGGTAGTGTAGCCGCGCTAACCCATGCCCCACCTGACCAAACTTGCAATATGTCAGTTGCAAGGTCGTATGCAATCTTACCACGTAGCTGTGTGGTTCCATCATAATAATTTAGATCTATGTAAATGTAGCTATTCACCGATGCAGAAGCAAAACTTATTTCAGCACCAATCCGATCAATGTTGAAATCACTCAGGTAGTAATATACGGCAGCCGAGTCTGCTATTGTGGTGCCTGTCACCAGCTTTGTGCAGAAGTCCCCGAACTTTGAGTTTTCGGTTGACCTCTCCACAGATCCGGCACTTGCCGCGGTTACCCAATCCTGATATTTCTTAGATTGGCTTTCAAAGTCGTCCCAGTATAATAGCTCTCCGCGCTTATCAAACACTGAGGGCGGTGCTTGACCCCGCACTGACTGTTCAGCCGGGCCTATAGTGTCCTCTTTTCCCCATTTATTAATCGGGTCTTTAACCAACATGTGCGAGGGTATTAGTCGTACCATTGTAACCTCAATCTGGTGATTGTCTCACAAACTTTGCTCTGAATGATGCTCCAGCAGCATCAGCCACAATATGCACCGTGTGAATCCACACATCGTCGAGATGTTCATACTGCGCAAGCTCTCCGGAGTTGATCGTTTCGGCCTTACTCCAGCGCTCGCCGTCGTCCGCTACTCTCACGGTTATCGATCCAGGTCCGTCATTGATCACATAGCCTGATCGTCCGGGGGTCCGCAGACCATATATTGGATCCTCCTGTACTCGCAGGAATGCCTCTGCTCGTGCTGATAGTGTGGCCGCATCGATGAAGGGTAGATGTGACGGGAAGTTTTCTGGCATTGTGAGCCTCCTATAACACTCCCGCACGCACCGAATCATATAGGTCAAGTTCTGTGGCAATTGCATGATCTGTTTCCGTCAGTGGGAGCTCCCACCTTATTTTGTCAATGGTCGTCAGCGGCGCTATGCCATACCTGAAGCGTACCTTCACGTCTGCGACATCTGCTGTGCTCTCAATGAACACTTCAAGCTGGTCGAGCGCAACCACATAGCAGGGCATCGTGTAGTTCATCTCGTTGCTGAATGGTTGTACTACTGCCAAGGATCCCCCGACATCATCAACGAATGCATGAGCGTCAAGTTTCATGACCTGTTCATGATCTCGTCTCACGGATAGGAACATCGTTGATGCTGTACCATAGTTTTCGATGCTCACTCCAAGCAAAACCACTTTTTGACCAGGTGGTGGGTGAACGGCTCGATCAACTGTTAACTCGGTGTTCGCAGTAACGGCAACGTTCTTAGCCACCTCGAATATCTTTGAGAACTGGGTTTCTGTTTTTCCACCCATGGTTCCCGCTGCGATCATCTTCGAGATCCCAAATTTTGTATCGAGTGCTTTTTCTTTATCGGTGAGATCAATCTGATATAATATCTTCTCGAATATGGTTGGTTTTGTGACCTTGAGTCCATATCTGTACAAAAGATCCCCGGTTGCCCCTCCCGCCGGGAAGTAACCGTACAGAGCCATCGAAGTTATGCCAGTTACCTTAACATCCTCTAGGGTGTTCATGTACGGTCGTGCTTCCACCACAGAGTCAATCTTATTATCTCCCGCATCGGTGTTTACCCTGACGCTTCCAGTGGTTGCACTCATCGGCACTGTACTTAAGGTCATAAGCTGCACAATTCGATCATGATAGTTGGTGTAGTATGCGATCTGCGCCCCACTCTCTTCGGTCGCGATTTCACCAGCCTCAGCAAATACCTCTGGCCAGTATTTGCATTTCATGGGGTCAATTGGATATGCCATAAATCACCCATTCATCGATGATAGGTTAAATATTCATAGGTACTTATGGTACTTATGTTACCATCAGAGAACTAACCCGGTGATTTTTGCGTCGTGTTGTTTTAGTTTGGTCTCGATGTCGCTGGTCGTCTCGTGTGCGTCGTCGTACTGCGAGATCACACCAACATCGAGGTATCGTTCTTCGTCAGTCATCGCCGTGTCGCCTGTATCGACGCGTACAGCGATATCATCTGTGATGTCATAATGAAACTTGTAATGCCCGCAACCTATCTCCCGCACCATCGGAGCGGTTCCTCCGCTTGATCCATCAACGACTTTGTTGTAACAGTCGATCGTTGGGGTTAGTCCAGTTTGTGGGGTTCCGCTCTTCCTGATAAAGAATACTCTCGCGGGGTATTCTGCACTGACGATATCGATGAGTAGATCTGCCGTGTAGGTTCGAGAACCCACTGCTAATGCGCTTATTATCACGTCCGCACTGTATGAAAGTGATATCGCTTTTTGCAGAAGTGCATCTGAGGTATAATTTGCTGCTATGTCCTGTTTTTGGATTAGGGCATCTGCCGAATACCCTACGATTGTAGCAAGCTTCTTCAGCAGCGCATCAGAAGTATACGTAGCCGTGGGGCTTGCCATTATCAACAGGTCTGCCGTGTACGCTTTCGTGATACTATTTAGTTTAAGGAGAGTATCTGCACTGTATGAAATTGAATTGACACCTGGAACATTGAGTATAACATCCGCCGTGTAGCTTGAGATGCTATTCAGTTTCTTAAGCAGCGCATCGGCGGAATACGTCTCTGCATTGGTTATCTTAAATATAGCGTCAGCAGTATAATTTAACGCCTCATCGATGAGTTGTATTATTGTATCCGAGGTGTACGCAGTGCTCAAGCCTAACACCTTTAACAGCGCATCGGCAGTGTATGCTTTTGATAGTCTTGATGCGATCAGCATGTCGGATGAATATTGGTTTGTGATATCGGTCTTCTGTAGCAGGGAATCCGCCGTGTATGTTTCGGTTAGCCCGAGTCTTTTGATGAGCGCATCTGATGAGTAACTCGAGATTATGCCGGTCTTTTTAATCAAAGCGTCCGCAGTGTATGTGAGCGTGTTGCTCACCATTATCAACAGGTCTGCCGTGTACGCTTTCGTGATATTATTGAGTTTAAGGAGAGTATCTGCACTATATGAAACCATTCTCCCAGAACGGAGTATAACATCCGCCGTGTAGCTTGAGATGCTATTCAGTTTCTTAAGAAGAGCGTCTGCCGTGTATGCCCTCGTTGCAACGAGCTGGATTATCAGATCAGCCGTGTACGACAAGATATTATCGATTTCTTGGATAAGCAAATCTGCTGAGTACGTTGTGCTTAAGCCAAGCGCTTTCAGAAGTGCATCTGAAGTGTATGTTTTCGACTGCAACACAGCAATTAACAGGTCTGCCGAATACGTTTTTGTGATATCATCCAGTTCCAACAGTGTGTCGGCAGAGTAAGTAACATCCCCATCAGTGAGTTGGATTAGAAGGTCTGACGTGTATGTTTTCAGTAGATTTTGTATTTTAAGAAGTGCATCAGCACTATAAGTTACTGGAATGGCTTGTTTCTTCAGAAGAGTATCAGACGTGTATGTTTTCGTCAGTCCAAGCTGCTTGAATAGTGCATCAGCACTATAGGTTACTGGAATGGCTTGTTTCTTCAGAAGAGTATCAGACGTGTATGTTTTTGTTAAACCACGTTTTTTTAACAATGCGTCTGCGGTGTATGTTACATCTGCCTCGACCACAAACGAAAAATGATAGAATCCTGCCACATGCATGCGATCGGCTTTGTCTATGGATCCGTTAGGCACTGGACGAAGTACAGCCCACGGCACGGACATCGCCGATCGGCGTTTATCTTCTGTATCTACGGCCATTATAGACCATCTCCTCACGCGCCGCTAACGTATTCCTCTTTCGTGAAGGTCGTGCCATTGTCTGACAGCGTCGATTTCATGAGTTTTGTGGTGCCCGCATTGTCATACATGGCATCCTCGGTCGCCGTTGTAAGCCCCTTGTTGCGCAGTTTGAAGTAGAGGTATGCTATCATCTCCTCGAGTGTGGGTGTCGCCGGCGGTGCACCCTGTGACATCTCGGAGGTAGTATCGGTCTTCAGCACATCTGCAACCTCGGTATTCACGCTTGTTTTCATCGCTGCTGTCAGGTCACCCACCGTCGGTGCATTCGTAAGGTTGGTTGCCGTAGTCACTGCTGCGAGCGTGTCGCTTTCTACCAAGTAATCGGCTGCCAATAATGTCCTGGCCTCCATCTCCGCGTTTGTTGGGGGATCGTATGTTGCAAGCGTGCCGGCTGCATCGGGAACAACCTTGTTTGGAGCATAGAGTGCCTGAGCAGTCGCAAGTGTCACACCATCCGTGCCCGTGATCGTGTCGAGATCGGTCTGCGCGGTTGCAAGAGCCGACGCGAGGGCTGCAGAGTCCGTGCCACGCATCACGTCAGATGCTACTAAGAGGGGCGTTGCAACATCGAAGAGCTTCTTAAATGCCGCCGCCAATTGACCGTTGGTCTCTGTGAGTGCTGTGCCATGAATATAAATTAAATCGGACTGAATCTTGTGCGTTGCTGGGTCGTATCCAGTATCCACCATGTCTTTTAGGTCGGTTGCGGACTGTGCCACCCCACCGATTGCTGTGACGTTCACCGGAATGTCGGTGTTTTCTGCCGGATACAATACGAACGGAGTCGTTTTCGCTCCTGTCGTTGTAGATTTTATGACCCCTGCTATGGTATCGGCGTTCATCTCTGTTGCGGTAAGATCGAGATATGCCATGCCAGATCCAACCGTACCAGTGAGGTGCGCATTGTAATCCGTCTTAATCTCGTTTGCCAGCGTTATTGTTGTTGCGAGATCAGTGCCATCGGCAGACGATACGACATTTCCAGAGTCGTCGTGCGGGTGAACATCCGCCTGGTTTCGATGTGCATTGTAATCCGTCTTGATCTCATTCGCAAGCGTCATAGAAGTTGCAAGGTCTGACGCGTCAGCAGATGTGACTGTATTCGTGCTGTCCGCAGAATCGTGGAAGGTCGTGGATGCTACGTGAGCATTATAATCTGATTTGATCTCATTAAGAAGCGTGTTCAGTGTTGTCTGATCTGACGCGTTTGCAGATGTGATCGAATTTGTTGTGTCGTTCACGTCATGCACAATCGTAAGTATCTCTGTTGCTTCGTTTGTACAGTTCGCGAACGTCCCACCGTCTTTTGATACCTCTGAATCGAGTCCTGCCATGCCTTCTACGAGGTCACCATCTGCATCGAGAATCGGGAATGTCACTCGATACGCTTGATTTTTGATCGGAAACGGTGTTGCGTCGCCTGATGCCATATTAGTTCACCTCTATTATTATTACCATGATCTTCTCCCTGTGCCGTGCGGCATAAACGGAATACCGCCCCATCTTCGCATTGTTGGATGCCACGAGATCTCCTCGCCGAACGCGTATGTTGCCGGGTTGGCGGCGTATTTGCGGGTGATAAAATTATCATAAATTCCTTTTTCGGTATTTGCAGAATATATAACAGGTCGCCACTGATTTATATATGTCGCGGCGTTACGAAAAGCTAATCCCGTATGTGCACCACTATAAGATACTTCTACCCCATTTTTATAGATGTAAATATCAAAAGTATTAGCAGACACATTGGGCACGATGCTTATTTCATATTCGGTGTCTGCATCCATGCTGCAGATAGTATGATACCCAGTATCGTAATATCGAACTCCATTAGTATCAAATGCGAGATATATTGCGCCGGCTGATGGGTTGGCGTTATCTCCATTAAGTACTAAATTGCATCTTTTACCGGTTGGATATTCAACCGAAAAATCCCAAAACAGTTTAGATGAGTATTGAATCGATGTATTGCTAGTAAGACTGAAATAACCAGCTGTGCCGCCTTTTTCCATAACTAACTTTTTAGTGGTTGCAGATGCAGTATCACCAGTCTCGGATTCGGCGATTGTCCAATTAACAGTTGAAGTTGCTTGAGTATCGAGAATGTAGAACTTCTCGTTGGTTGTATCATGATAGCGTGCCACAACAGCATGATTCCCATCTGCGGTTAAAGATACATGTAGAACTGCTGTACTTCCTGGTATAGTGAACTGTTTAACAAATGAAGGTGAAGTAGGAGTTGATATGTCAATAACTGTTATGGTGTCATATCTATTGTCTGCACAATATATTAAATCGCCGTGAATATATCCAATGTACATATTATATCCCGCAAGTCCTCCAGCAAGAAATGGACTATTTACATTTGAAATATCAATTACCCTAAAATAACGATTTGCAGGAGCTCCAGAAGGATATCCAAATTGCCCAAAAAAAGCATAATTGCCTTTTATTTGAATATCGGCACTACGATGAAATTCTGATCCTGTGATGCTGGTGACTACCGATGGATTATCTTTATCTGCAATATTGATAATTGTAAAACGACCGTCGTCGGTTACATGATGATCAGATGCGATTAAATATGCATAATTCCCAATAACTTGAACATCATGTGATCCTTTTATATAATTATTTACGTCATTTGCAACGCTTCCTTTAATGGTTGGTGAAGATGGCGTCGAAACGTCTACAATTGTAAAATACCCATTTGCTCCACCGGAAGCATAAGCACAACAATATACATAATCACCAACTTTGTCTATTCCATGTATTTTATTTAGTTTTGTTGTATCAGTAACACTCCCAATTTCAGAAGGATTTGATGGAGTTGAAATATCTACAACAGAAAGTTTATTAGAGTCTAAAACAGCAACATAAGCGTAATTTCCATCTACTTCTACATCGAGTGTTTGGCTACCGAGAGCTACATATCCAACAACAGACGGATTATCGATATCTGAAATATTGACTACGTGCAAACCGTTTGTTTCGGTTGCATACGCATAGTTCCCCGCAACACAGGATGCTCTATTACGTATCCAATTTCCAAAACTTAGCACTATGCTTCCTTCATCCTCAAAATCGTCATGGAACTCAAAGGTTGCAGCACCATCCCAATAAGACGACGCACCTGGATTCCCATAATACATATAATATGTCTGCTCAACACCGTTCGCAGGTGTTGTCGGGAACACCACCCAAACATCAGCAGTATCACTGTCGGTCTTCGACTCAAGCCATGCATCGAGCAGAGTTGTGCCGTCCGACTGTGTGAACCTGAGATCATCAAAGTCTGCTTGCATATCCGAATCATACGCCACAGTAAGTTTGAGTTGATAGTTCGTCTGGGCACCTGAAGACCCACCAGTAAGTATTATCTTCTTGTACTTTGACCACCCAGACATATCTACCATGCTAGTTCATCTCCATAAGTGATTTCATAGTGCATATTCAACATTATCATTCTTTCCGAGTACAAACACAGTCTTTCGATTTTCCACTCCGGTACCAGAATAACTCACATAATTGCGTCTAAACAAAATCAGATTGTCCCCGGGTTCTAAATCGATGCTGTAAATGTACGGCATCATCGATGGGATTGTATGAACGCCGCACCCATCGATGATTTTTTCTGATAGCTCGGTTGAAAACTCTGCTAAAGACGCTTTGATCATGTCGTCCTTCGGAACGCTTTTCCAAAGGTTCTCTTCGCCGGTTTCCGGGTCGAACTGTGCGATTGCTCGACCGTCTGCGTACTCAATGAGCCAATAATACCTAAGTGGCGCATATCCAAGGTCAAGCATGGCTAACTAAATTTCGTCGTACACAAACGTTAGCGTCTCGTCTGCCTGAGTTCCCTGTGTGGCATCGTCATGAATTTTCACTTGTGTCACAACAGCATCTGATTCGTCAGCCGACGTGTATGCCGCAGTATCGACTGTTAGCGGTGACGCGGACGTGTATGTTGCTGCGTCTGCTGGTGGCGCCGTCTGATCCTTGTAATAGCTATGGCCGTTTGTCACATCGTCCATCCAGTGACCCGTTGTCCCGATGGTTCCCGTTGCGACATCATACTCGGTGTCCATCGGTGCGCCATTATCACCAGCATCTCGGACACCAACGTAAAGCCCACCACCAGTTCCGCAAGTCCAGCCAATTGCACTATCGGTGTACCACCTGATGTTGTCAACCTGCGTAAACGCCGCCCCGCTGATATTCAAATAGGTATGCTTCCAAAAGCTGTGATTATCACCGGAAGCCGGGATTATACACGGGTTCGAGGACCCATCGTTGTACGCATCTGCTGTGCAGTACCTTACATCCGTGCCCGCATTTACTCCTTGGCCGTCCACCCGGTTTTTTGTTCCTGGTGCGCCATCTGATCCGCCATTCGCTTCATACACTTGTACTGTTGCTACCATAATTTCACCTGTTTAAGTTATGGACCAATCACCATATTCAACCCATCGATCAACTGTGTTATCAGCTATGTCAGGATCCGTGATTATTCTAAGGTGTGTAATGCCGAGAAATGTCTTTTTCATTTGTATTAGGTCGCCTCCAGCATTATAACCTAATTCTGTTTTCGGCGGGAGAATTTCAAATAATTTGGTTGGTTTAACTTGCATGATCACCACTTATAGCTAAATAATACCAAGTTCCATCCGTGTCCGTAGTAATTTGTAGCTCAGACACGCAATCATCGATGAAATCTATTTGCCAGCCCTGGTTTAACGTGATCTCT
>JAYELB010000112.1:0-4160 GCA_034717055.1 Methanobacteriota archaeon | reverse complement strand
AATATAAGCTCTTGAAATAGGATCAATATTCAAAGTGGTGCCTCTACGCGCTGTTTTTTCTACCAACTCCTTGATTTCCGGCGGGATATTCTTGTTGGATTGCACGATATCCTCAAAAAGTATAACAACGGGGCTTAAAATCACCCCATTGCAGCGATGTTTGCTAAATTGACCATTCTATGTTCTATGCCATGTATCTCTTCCAACAGAGCGTTTTTTAGCACGTTTCTTTTCTCTGGTGCCTGCCGCCCTCTCGGCAATTTTTCCAGAATGTCCCCTAGCAATACATCAGCGATGATCTCGTCCTGCCCCGGTAAATTCCTCACCGCAGACATAATCGCCTCCCCTTTGATGATCGATATCGGCCCATCCGTCGAATACGGCGCGATTGGGTGTCACCGTACCATCAGGAGTTGCGGTTGCCGCCTGGACACACTCAAACGTCCGCCCATGATTTGTGAGAATCGGGATGCTTAGTGTTGCAGTGCTGTTTGGCGCGGTTCATAGGATTCGCCCCCCCCCTTCACGTACTCGAATATCTTGACATATCCTGTACTTGATTCAACAACACACTTCTCGGGAGGTCGGGATGTCTGATTCTGACAGATTCTGTGGTTTTCAAAAGGTGACGAAAAGGAGCGGTCATGAACGCGGTTTGAAGATGCGCAGATCCACCTGAGTATGTAATGAACCGCGGATGAACGCAGATGTTCATCAGGTATCTGCGTGCATCTGCGGCTATTCAGAAGTCATTAAATTTAGGACAGTACCAAGATTTCTGTGTTACTCTTGTGTAATCTCATGGTTTTATATGTAGATCTCCATACGATATTGAGCAGGTACACTAAAACACCATAGTCCATCCCGATGAAGCTTCTTTCTTTGTATAGCTTACTCCGTCCACCTTGAGCCCTTTCCGGTCGAGCAGCGTGATAATCCCGCCCTTGTTGGAGAGCTGTGCATCTTTGCCTGATAACGTGATCCTCCGGGTTTCTCCTGCGCCGATGCTCCCGCTTAAGTATGCTTTCTTCTTGTTCTTATCGGCAATCACCCAGCCGTCAAGATCAATTGAATCTGGCATTGTATTGAGGAGTGTTACGCTTTCAAGACCGTAATCGTGTCCTTCCGGATTTATGAGCGCGGCAATGATGCGCACATCCTTGTCCCTGGCATCGGTTGGCTCATCCACGGGTGGCTCGGGTTGTGCGCCGCCCCCGCCATCGCATGCTCCAGGGATCCTGTGCCCTGTGACATCGTCAGTGTGGAAGCACTGGGACTGGAACGCTAGAAAGATGGCGACCCACCGCGTCTCGTCGGGCAGGTGGATGATGAGCCCACCGTCCTGATAGACGCCGTCGTCCCGGCTCCACGCATCGCTGTTCCCCTGATTCGCGTGGATGTCATGGATGCCGTTTCCGGGCTTAAACCCGAAATACTTGTCCCGCTTGGTTTCAGGTCCCCATTTTTCACCAAACGCATACACCGCGCTGTTCCCCATCGCAATCGCTCTTGCAACGTACTTGTGGATCAGTTCATTCAAATCGTTGTCAGGACCCGGGATGTCGTGGGGCAGCGGCTTTGCCATGGTGATGTCAAAGCAGTTCCCCCTGATATAGTCAAGCGCCATCCCTCCAGGCTCGGACGGGAGCTCGTGAAAACCAGTGGGCAGAGACTCAAGCTCTGTTATCATTGGATGGTCGAAGTTCTCGTCCACGTAATACAACAGTTCTGACGGCTCCGTCTTCGATTTGACATTTATTGCGATGCGGTGCCGCAGATCATCATCAATGACCAGTATCTGAAAATGGGGACTTGATCCCATCCCTTCCCTGCTGTCGATCACTTTTCCTTTCAGTACTCCGTAGTTCTTGAGTGACATAGTCGGTATACCTCCCTCCAAGGAGAAATTCTATCGTGCGAGTGTGTATAATATCGCGAGGGTTAAAAAAGGTTGGCATCTCGCCTGTGCTGCGCGGTCTGCTGCGACCAAGCGCGGAGAGATGCCAGAGGGGGATGATGTGGGGGGACTGTCGATTGAGGTTACTACTATTGTGCTACTGTTATTGTACGGTGATCACATTCCCGGCAAGCACATCGGCCTCACTCACAGACACCGGAAATGATCCTGTTGCTGTGGTTACGGTATACATGCCAGACGGAGCGGTATCGAACCATGTCCCGCCATCTGCCGGTGCAATCGGTCCATCCGTGGAATACGGCGCGATTAAGGTGAATGTGCCGTCAGGAGTCGCTGCCCCCGTCCGGACATACTCAAACGTCCTCCCCTGATTCGTGAGAATCGGGATGCTTAGTGTTGCTGTACTGTTTGGAGGCGCGGTTCCTGTGATCTTTGCGCCCGGCACGTACTCGAAGATCTTGACGAAACCGGTATTCACTTCATCGACCTCTGACGGCATGTCTTGATGGCGATTCTCGAAGAGGTCGGGATACAACGTGGGTTGCAGATTGTACACCCATTTGTAGCCACGTTCCGAGTCACCTCCTGCTGTTGACTCGTGTACCAGACGGTAGTGCGAAAGACTGACACCATCGAATATATGGAGCCGCCCTTCCATCGAGTTAAAGTATCTCATCGTTGGCAGCCATTCATTTCTTCCGCCGATAAGCAGCCACTCCGAATATCCGCCAGTATCACAGTCCCACTCCGCGATCGCATGGAACTTGCCTGTCGCCATCTGTGTATCACTGATCACATATTTCACGCCGAGGGTGTCTGCGATCTCGTTTGCTTCAGCCTCACTCTCTGCTGTGAAGAATGTAGCTGCTCCCGGTCGCTGCTCTTCGCCGCCGCCGATGCCTGCCTGGAATGGGTTGGCATTCGGGATCCTACGTCCTATGGTCTCGATCCAGCATCCGTAATCCCACCACGACATTACGCCATAAGCAGTGTCCGGGTAGGGGTACGGTTCACCCGGTGGCGGTCGAACGTAGGGTCCATAGTATGAGAAGATTGCAGGATCCGGTGCAGGATCCGGCGTGTTGTCCCGCATCCATTCGAGTGAGTGGTACCATTGTCCGCCGGGTCCACCTGAGTACTTTGCTTGGTTAAGCGCGATGGTGGCAGGACCCCATGGATATACGAGAATGACGACGAGGATGATTGCAAGTATAACATACCCGATATTTTTCTTCAGAAATTGCGGGATATCCTCTATTTTTCTGACTTTCTCATTATAATTAAATCCTGTAAACCCGATTAGCTTTGTGCCAAAGTAAGCACTGAGCAGTGCAACATTCACAGCATAGTAGTATGCAAATCGATTCTGCCCGTATATCGAAAAAAGTATTACCAGGGTCCAGACCAGCATAAGGATCTCTTCCGGTTTCCACCTGCGGATCACATAATAACCCAGAACCATGATTCCGAGTAATGATATATAGAAGCAACTCCCGAAGTTGCCGTAGACCATAGAATGTTCTCCTTCGTATCTCGGGAATTTGGCATACTTGCCGATGTCAAGTACGCCATTTGTCGTCAGCATCGATGACGTTTCTGCAACTGTCGATGGACCTCCTTCACGTATTTCAAACGGTATGGCCAGATTATGTGAGACCGGTGCAACTAGTTGTGGTGCGGCAACCGTCAGAAGTCCTATTCCTGCAACCACGATCATGATCATAACCACTGGATAATAATACGGATTTAAACTTCTGCGATTCATCTCCCTTGATACGGTATGCATCACTACGAAGGTGATAAGTGCCATAAAAGATGCTGTCACATGCAGCAGTGAAAAATTACTTGAGAATCCCAGTTCAGGATGTATCCATGGCAGTATCAGAATCAGTTCCAGTCCAAATGCAATTAGTCCGACTATGGTTATGTATTCGGTAGAGTTGCCGCGGATATGTTCTGCGAGGTAGATGACGATCACTGCAAGCATGATGATCATACCAAACAGAAGTGCACCCATCCAGCAAAGTTGATAAACTGCGTACATAACGCCAGCCAGAATGGTATAGAGAATCGGGTACTTGATGGTGCGCCAGTCCTTACTCAGATCGCTAAATGAGAGATTCCGAGTGCGTGCACTCTTTAGCGCAAGCATGAAGAACAGAATGGTCGCTGTGGAAAGTAACGTCTCTGCAACATGGTGGTCAGTGAACCCAAGCAGCGATCGCGATAGAAACTGCCCTGG
>JAYELB010000111.1:0-4175 GCA_034717055.1 Methanobacteriota archaeon | reverse complement strand
ATTGAAGATTTGAATGGACGTATGTATAACTTCAAGCTTCTCTAATTTAACTTGCCGCTATAATTCATATACCCGAAAGTCATGTGATATGTAAATATTCTGCGTAGACAACAATGTTAATTCGGGCGCGGGTGCTTGCGTCAGTGCCAACATCACCCGGAAAACCAACACCTGCCCCGGGATAAGACTTTGCATCCCCTCGCATAAACGAACATCCACCCCCACAAGGTTTATGTCCATGCCACCCATAATCCCATCCAATGAACAATGTGCAGCAGCCAAAACTCCCGCCAAAATCAAGTTTTAGCGAGTGGTATCACGAACTGCTTGCCGCTGCCAAGATCATGGATATCAGGTATCCGGTAAAGGGGCTTTATGTGTGGCCCCCCTTCGGATTTTCACTGCGAAAGAACATCTATTCGATCATCAGAGAACTTCTGGATAACGACGGTCATGAGGAGGCGCTGTTCCCACTTCTGATTCCTGAAAACGAATTTATGAAGGAAGCAGAACATATCAAAGGATTTGAGGATGAGGTCTACTGGGTCACACACGGCGGCGTAACCCCGCTTGAGATGAAGCTTGCACTCAGACCAACAAGTGAGACCGCTATTTATCCGATGTACAAACTCTGGGTCAGGTCTCATGTGGACATGCCGCTGAAACTCTACCAGATCGTGAACACGTTCCGGTACGAGACCAAGCACACCCGCCCGCTCATCCGTCTGCGCGAGATCACGTCGTTTAAGGAGGCGCACACCGTGCATGCCGACTGGGATGACGCAGCAAAGCAGGTGGATCGGGCGATCGAGCTATATCAGGAGTTTTACAGGCGTATTGCCGTTCCTACAATCGTTTCAAAGCGCCCCGAGTGGGACAAGTTCCCTGGCGCAGACTACACGCTTGCAGTCGACACACTAATGCCGGATGGCAGAGTTCTCCAGATCGGAACAGCGCACCATCTCGCGGACAAATTCGCAAAGACGTTCGAGATCACTTATGAGGACGTGGACGGCGAGCAGGTGTACGCGCACCAGACCTGCTACGGGATTTCAGAGCGATGCATCGCTGCCGCAATCAGCGTTCATGGCGATGATCGCGGGCTTGTGCTGCCGCCGGAGATTGCACCTGTGCAGGTTGCGATCGTGCCGATCGTCTTTGGAAACCGCGATTCGAACGAAGCGGTGCTGAGCGCATGCGCGTCCGTGCGCGATATGCTTACCAGTCACAGACTTCGAGTGAAGGTCGATGACCGCGACGAGCATCCCGGCGCCAAGTACTACAGATGGGAACTAAAAGGCGTACCGGTAAGAATCGAGATCGGTCCGAGAGACATTGCCAAGAACGCGGTTATGATGGTGCGCAGGGACACAACCGAGAAACGATCAGTGCCGATCGACCGGATCGCCGGCGAGGTGCTGGACTGCATGGACATAATACTTGCTGATATGTACACTGCCGCATCGCAGAAGTTCGATTCGAGGATATTTGACTGCGAAACGCTTGACGAGGCGTTAGAGGTTGAGGTGCAGGGGATTTTGCGAGTATGCTGGTGTCAGGATCCGGATTGCGGACATGAGATAGAGGAAGTGACCGGGCTTCGTATGCTCGGAATCCCGGTTGGATCGACGGGATCAGAGGCATCCACATCAGGACCCTGTGTGGTCTGCGGAAGAGATGGAGTGGCCACACTGGTGGCCCGAACATATTAAATAAATTGAGTATAAATGAGGGATTCATATTAAATTGAAGAAACGAACCGTTTTACGGAAGGTAAAGAGAAATGTCGGAGAGGTTGAGGATAGTAATGAATCGCCTATAAGGAGCGATTCATCGATGCCACGGCCCGAAGGGCAGGACACTACCAATAATACTGACGGCAACGCCACTGATAATAACGCCTCGAATAGTTCTGACAAGTTTGTGCTTCCGGGTGATTTCATAGGAACCACTGAAGAGTTCCGTGGCGGTGCACAGACATACGAGAAGACTGGTGGCGTCTACGCAGCCATCGCAGGAACCGCCAGAGTCAATACTGTTCGCAGGTCGGTTTCCGTGATCCCGTGCACGGACATACCACCAATCCTTAGGAAAGGGGATGTAGTCATCGGGCAGATCGTAGGACTGCGTGACTCGCTTGCGATGGTAACGATCGCCGGTACGAAGGGCGTCGTCGACCGGGAGATTCCGAATGTAGGGTCTGCTGTCGTCCACGTATCCAACGTCAAGAGGGGTTATGTCAAGGAAATCGCGCACGAGTTTGGGATCTTTGACATCTTGAAAGCAAAGATAGTTGATCTCAAGAACATGCGCCTTGACACATCAGAGCCGGAGATGGGTGTCATGAAGGCGCTCTGTTCGAACTGCAGGACCGCAATGGTTCGGCACGACTCAAAACTCAAATGCCCTGAGTGCGGCAGAATCGAGACGAGAAAACTAGCCACGGGTTACGGAACCGGCATCATATAATGGAGGTCATGGTCGCCGAGTACGCGGTCGCAACGGGAGACCTCGACATACTTGGGGAGGGATGCGCGATGCTCGCAACTCTCGCGAACAGTTTCGCGGCAGGCGGACATCTGGTGCGGTATCCTGCCAGAGAGCAGGTTCATGGAGTCCGCGGAGATGTGTTTGGGTGTGGTGGTGACTGTGATGAGGACGGCTTTGCCACAGCGATCGAACAAATTGCGCATACCTGTGATGCCGGGATCGTGATCGCACCGGATGAAATTCTTGCTGACTTAACTGAGATCGTTGAAGAAAACACGGTCAATCTCGGCTGCCCGAGCAAGTCCGTGAGAAACTGTGCCGACAAACTCGTTTGCTCTCGCATCCTGTCAGATAACGGCATCGCTGTGCCAAGGGTCATCGACGATGCAGATATTGATACGGGTGGCATAAGTGGTGCGGATGACGCAGGTACTGGTGCGCGGTATGTGGTCAAGCCGAGATCGGGATGTGCCTCAGAAAGGATCTCGATCGTGTCGGAGAAAGTGAATTTGAGCGATGATTTCATCGTAACCGAACTTGTATCCGGAGAACACTTAAGCGCGAGCCTGATCATCGGCAAAACCACACTCCCCCTCACTGTGAACAAGCAGATGGTCGAGATCGGAACAGAAACCATCGAGTACAACGGTGGAGTTGTACCATACCAGACACCGCGGTGGAGCGAGATCATGAATACCGCCGCAAAATCGGCAGATGTGCTTGGGTGCAGAGGGTATGTCGGGGTCGATATCGTTGCAGGCGACGAACTCTATGTGGTGGATGTGAATCCGCGCCCGACGACATCGATACTCGGGATCGCAAAGGTTACCGATCATGAGATAGGGGATCTGATCATAAGGGCAGGACTCGGGGATCTTCCTGAGTCAGTCGGGATCACAGGGACGTTTGAATTCACAAAAGAGATGCTTAGCTGTATTCTTTCGTAGGATCCCTAGTAACCTGATCGCAAAAAACAGTCTGTTGTTACGCATCCAAAAAAACAATTGACCACCCATAATCTGGGCTGATGAAAAGACGTTCATCCGGCCTCACTAATTGACCCTATTTTTGTTCCTTTTTGTCATTCCGGCCTCAATAGACAATCGATAAGTGACGTGCTTAATACGGCGTGTTTCACAAATATGGATAAGTGATCACCTCTTGTAAGATCTTTGCATCAGTACTAAACGAAACGTAACCACCCAGACATGTTGATTGGTCGCCCGATTGTGATTCTGCACTTTCTGGCAAGAACGACAACCGCGGGGGCGCAGAGGAACGCAGAGTATTTTACCGTTTATTTCCCCTCTGAGTCACTCTCTGTACTCTGCGGTTAAATTCCCGGTTTGGTTACAGTACTCCCCTCATTCGGGGTAGTTCCTGCACAGTGAAGTCCTTTGATAGTGGTTTTAGGTACCTGAGTAGTTACAACGAAACAAAAATGGGATCAGTTTAGTGTAGCGGTTTCATTAGTCCGATTATGAACCCCGCATATCAGTCCAATTCTTTCACGGTGGAACAAAGGATGCATTGCCGGTGGTATGATGATACCACACCACAAAATTGTGCCAGCCTTTGCACAGATGTGTGCTGCTGTTTGCTTCTGCATGGTCGCTGAATATATGGGTGGAAAATATGTCGGTGCGGTTGATCTTCATATCAACAGTTCCCTATGATCCTGATCT
>JAYELB010000110.1:0-4194 GCA_034717055.1 Methanobacteriota archaeon | reverse complement strand
TAGACTTGTTGCGGAATAACTTGAAAAAGCCCGGAGAATGGATATCCATGAAAAGGAGCAATATGCGTGGAGTAATGGACGCCTTAGAAGGCAGCATTTCATGGAATTTTATATCGCAACAAGTCTAATGTTAGGTTTGGAATCAAGGTGATCAACAACAGCGATTTCCATGTGTGTTGTTAAGCACCCATGAGATCCACCTGCGCTTAGCATCTCCCTACTATCTTCACCCAAGCGTACTTACTCGAGTATTGTGGGAGCATCCATATATAAAACCACGAGATTACACGAAATTAACACAGAAATCTTGTGAAAATCCGTGTAATCTTGTGGTTCCTACCACATAGTACCCGGGCATGTTCTACTCAACCACCATTCACGCGCACAAGCGATCGTTCACTCGTCTATCTCGCGTTTTTGGTCAATTGGATCACGCTATGCGGGTATATCTTTGGTAAAACAGGGGAAATAAAACTAATCAGATACAAAAAAATTATCCAGCTTGATATTAATAGGATTCTCAGAGTCTCATTTTCAGAACTCGGAAGCAGTACCGGGATGGAGGAAGCACCTTCTCGATGAAGCTATCGGAGAGATTGGTTGGCTACACCCAAACCCGTACAATCATATAATTGAGAGTTCTACTGCATCTGTTAACTTGTCGTCGCATCACCGCATCTTCTTAAGCAGCGCGCTGATATCCTTGTGAAATCCAAGTTCGCCGCCCTCGACAACGGTCTTCTTGATGCCTTTATGTCCTTTGCGCGGCGGGTGCAGTCTGAAGACCGGCTTTAGTTTCGGGATGTCTGCAAGCTTTGCATCGCCGCTACAGACTTTCTCTGCAAAGTCAGATACGGAACCGAGTTCGCATTTGTCCATATACTCCTGCGTGAGTCTTTCTCCGCCCTCGATCCTTCCTCTGAGGGATAAGAGAGTTGCAAGCGATTCTGCGTCTGCAGTTCCCCATGCGATATAGTCCTTCGTCTTCAGGACCATTCCCTCGTAATGCGGGGTCTCATCTATGACTACACAGTGGTTGACACTGTGCAACCGGAGCATTTTTAAGGTGTCCTGTATCTCAGGGCGCACCCGCACATCTCCGCGGAGCCTGACGACCGCGTACATCATCTGCCCCCGGTGCGCATCGTATTGGTCTGTTTCAGCGCGGTGTACGTCGCCTTTGCAAAGTTAAGCGTGGTTCTGGTTAGACCCCATGACCTGGTCCAGACATCCTTGATGCCAGCCATCTCGAGAACCTTCTTTGCAGTCGCTCCTGATGCGATTCCAAGTCCTCTGGGTGCAGGTTTCAGTTCGATGCCAACGCTGCCGGCCCTTCCGACAACCTGAAACGGCACCGAATGCGGATCATCACAGCCGCACTCCCATGACCCACAGCCACGTTTGATCCCGATCAGGTGCAGTTTCGCATTGGCGATCGACTTGCGTATCGCAGGTCCTGCCTGCCTGTCCCTGCCCTGTCCGAATCCGATATACCCGCCCTTGTTCCCGACGATCGATACAGCCCTGAACTTGACTCTCCGCCCTGAGTCGGTCATCCGCTGCACCATATTCACATCCAGCACCTCTTCCTCAAGGTCGGGAAGCAGCATCTCGATAATCTCAACTTCCCGGAGTGGAAGTCCCGAGTTTAAGACGGCGTCGATATCGGTGAGCTTGCCCTCGCGGACGAGAGTGCCGAGTTTGGTCTGCGGTATCCATTCTTGTTCCATTTACGCACCTCCGAACTCGGATGTGATCTGTGCCTTCGTCGCCTCAAAGATCGATGGCAGGTCAACGTCCCTATATGCTGCCACCAATTCGCCGCGAATCCGCTCGTCTGAGGGGAATATCACCGGATCATGTGGGATGTCCATGCCTGCATCGACCGCGCCACGAAGCGCGGCATATACCCGTGATCCTGGAGTGGATGCATGAAGTCCCATATCGAGCACGCCCTCTGTGAATCCTTTGCCGATGGTGCGATACCCAAACAATAGCCCGGCAAGGTATGCTGCAGTGCTGTTTCCTGTCGATCCCGAATAACCGTACTTCCCAAGTTCAATCGATGTAGCAGACGAGAGGATCATATCACCCTCTCTTTCAGGGATTGTGAGTTGTAGTCTGATGTGCCGCGCGCTTTTGCGCACCACCATACGTGGCTTCTTTGATAACAGCAGCTTAAGGCGCTTGTGATAATTTGTTCTGCCTTCTCTGCGCCGTCTGAATGGTACCCGGTATCTCGGTCCGGTTGCCATCTACTGTTCCTCCAATTTCATCATCATATCTTGTCCTCTGTAGCCTGCGATTGCATAAAGGTTTCGTCATCATTATATTGTGCTGAGTGTAGCTATAGCGTTGGAGTGGTCGTAATGAAACCGGGTAGACTGATACTAATCAATGGTACTGGTAGTAATACTGGCAGGTACGACAGGCGCATATACGTATTACCCTGATAAAGGATGTCTGGAAGGTAAACGATATCGAAGGGGTGGGTGGTGAGGGGGACTATGATAGAGTGGATGCCGAAAGACTGAACATCACCTACACGATCGAGTTAAACGATTTCAATGTTAAAGTAAGTGCTCACCGAACAATAAAGTAGCAAAAGTACATGCTCGAGCAACTCGTGGTAGGAACCACAAGATTACACGGATTTTCACAAGATTTCTGTGTTAATCTTGAGTAATCTTGTGTAATCTCGTGGTTTTATATGCCAATATTCACACAATTTTGGGTAAGTACTAGCAAAGGTATCTGATGGCGCTCCAGATCCGGGACATGATCTTGCAGGGTTTCTTGACGTATAGGAAAGTATAAACGCATTTGTGTATCTTGCTGCTGAAATTAGATACATGGTGAGGAAAACATCATACTCCAATTTTGCCCCGAAGGGGCTTTCTTGATATGCGATCTTGTACAATATGATATCATGTCCCAGAACAAACTCGGTGGATCGCACACCACCATGATCGGCGGCAGAACCGGAAGGAAAGCCGCAGAGATCGTAGCGTGGCATCCGAAAGTAAAGCGGATCATTCCCACTGTTATCAGCGTCAAGGGTGCTGCCGGAGGGAAGACTGCTGCAAAGGTGCTGCGCTCTGATGCACGGGGCAATCTCCGCCTCTTAATCTCATCGGGCACATCGACACAGGAACTGCGCATCATAACGACCGCGGGGGATTTTTCGGAGGGGGAATCGTTGAGACGCGAGTTGAGCGAGATGCTCTCGGATGCGATGGGTATGTAGGGGTGTGGGATGTGTGCAGATGGTGGCGTTAGCGAAATAGGGATCGATCAGGATCGCTGACATTATTCACCTGTGATACACTTCCTCGATCGCTGGCATCTCCTGCTGCGACCTGCTCACTTCCGCTGATAATGCAAGCATCGACGGCAGAGCCGTTACCAGACTTGCTCAGTGAATATATGCCCACGCACCTTCAGGCATATACCCAATTCCCGGATGCCCTTTCTCAGACTCCTTCGCTCTTACGGCAACAGTCCCTGCTCCTTCATACTCGTATAACCATCTTTCGATACGATGATGTGGTCATGGATTTTGATCCCCAAAATCTCTCCTGCCTCGACCAATCGCTTTGTTACCGCGATATCCTCGTGGCTGGGATCAGTATTTCCTGATGGGTGATTGTGAACCAGAATGATCGATGCGGCGCGCTCTGCAATAGCGTCCGAAAAGACCTCTCGCGGATGTACCTGATTCGCGTTCAAAAGCCCCACCGTAACCACCCGTTTTTCGATAACCTCGTTTGCGCCGTTTAAGGAGATGCAAACAAAATGTTCCTGATTTTTATCGCGGATCTCCATCACAAAAGGCAGGACATCTGCTGGAAATGTGATCTTGACGTCGCTCTTCCCGGAGTACCGGCGGGCAAGCTCAAAACCGGCAAGAATCTGCGATGCCTTCACCGCCCCGATACCATTGATCTCAACAAGTTCTTCAAACCCGACCCGGTCCAGATCCTCCTTAAATCGTCTATCTACCTCTGATGCAACCTGAAGAACATCCCTCCCTCGAACGCCCCTCCCGATCAGGACTGCGAGTAGCTCAGCAATTCCCGTTGTATCTATAAACGCATGCGGACGAAGGGTTGATTCTTCATACTTTCGTAAACATTTACGTACAATGTTGAGACACAAAAAGGATAATTCCAACTAATGTTTAGTAAATTTGGA
>JAYELB010000109.1:0-4212 GCA_034717055.1 Methanobacteriota archaeon | reverse complement strand
GTAACTACTACTCTCGCCATCAGTCGGACAGAAAAAAACACTTACGTCGTTTAAATCGCACTCTACATATTCTTTAGCAAGCAAACCAGTTCGATAGTATATTATTTTACCATCATCTTTATCCATTCCAATAATGACAAATCCTTCTAATAACGATGAAAAAATATAATACAATCCAAAACAAGTACTTGCTCCGACTATTACGGCTATTAAGAGAAATAGCGCCGATGGTTTATCTGCATGCTCTGTTAAAACGGCATAGGTTATGTACGATCCCAGATATGCGATAAATAGCCCCGCCAACAACTGTTGTATCAACGAGATGATATCGTGTTTCAGAACAAGCAATGAACCGGTCTTTTTGGCTATTCGCATTTTCTATTTTCACCTTCATGAGGTTCATTCAGGGACTATATACAATTATCGTCGAAACATTTAATCATTTCGCCAATCTCCGGCATCGCAATCGGTGATGTCACCCTGCGCTTGCATAGTGCCCTTTGCACCAAGGTTTAGCAGCATCACCATATCGTTCTTTGAAAGGAACCGATTCAACCGATTCGTCTGCGAGCAATCCTCTGATCATATCCACACGCTCTTCCTTCAATAAATTCGCCCACAACCACCCCACTCCAGCCCGCGCTTACACCAACGCGCGACCTCCAGCGTACTTCGATGCCCTGCAATTTATTGCGGGGTAGTGACTTCAGGAAACGGACATGAGCGCGTGTTGGGGGTCGGGACGGTCGTGCGGATGATGTGATTTTGTGGGGTGAAATGGGACGACAATCTTAAATATGCAATTGATGCATACATTCTAATCATAAAGGAGACGAACATGGAAGCGAAACTTAGACGAGCGGATGTTGTGATATTGGCTTCGGCTCACAACCCTAGCATAATGGCTCCACAGTGGCTCAAGGATAAATCCTTGATAATTGAAGAACCCACACAGTTTGTACACACTCCCGATTTCTCTCTGTTTGAATCGAAGTCTTTTTTATTGGTAGTTGATAATCAGCGGATGCAAATCACAGTTAAAAAGCAAGATAATCGTTCAGTAGAATCTTTAGCAAATGTCGCTAGTAACTATGTAAAATTATTACCTCACATCCCATACAAGTCACTTGGTTTAAACTTTGTATGGAGTATTGAGGTTGATGATGGGGAGGAACTTCCAAAAATTGAGCTTAATATAAATAAAAGTGATTTGATGTCGGTTTTTGAGGGTCACGAAATTGAGTGTGGGGGTATCATCTACGCGAGGAAAGAACCATATATGCTTAAAGTTGTTATCGAACTTCGGGGGGAAGACGTCATTGTTCACAATTTCAATTACAATTATGAGCTTGAAGGTATGTCTGTGGAAGATATAGTAAAGGTGATAAATAATTCTTTAACCATGAAAGAAGATTCATCGAGTATTGTTAAAGGTCTTTACTCGATAGGAGAAAAGTAGATGGTCAGTCCACACCACACAAGTACCGAAGGGATAGAAATGGAAACGATGTGGGGAGAGAGAGAAGCGTTGATGAGCGTTGGCTTTATGGGACCTCCAAACACTTTTTCAGAACTTCAACCTGCCACCACAGCGCCAAATATCTATTCAGCGTATCGTTCTCTTTTTAACACTGTTTCCCAAAGGCTTGCAAGAGGAGAAGAATTGGGGCATGAGCAGTATTATAGTGTTGATCGTGTGAGTAAAAGCTTGCATTCGCTGATAGATTCGATTGCCGGCACGTCTCGGAATGAAACTTTATCAACTTATCCTACTTCGGATTTACGAAAGTTAGAACAGCATTATATCTTCCGAAATCAATCTGAAGTTATGAATTTTGCTGTGAACAATTCTTCCCTTTTACAGCCCCTCCATGAAGCTTATAGCCAGATTAGAAATTATTTTGGAGAGTCTGTACAGGCAGTTCTTGAGGTCGTTACCGACCCCGAGTTTGTAGAAGATCAGGAATTAGTGATTTTTATTCGCACAGACATTTCGCCAGATGAAGCATTGAAAAAACTTGAACAGATTGATAATGCATGGTGGTTGGATGTTTCTGCTGATGCGCGGAAAAAGCTATGTATTAATGTGGAATTTATATGACTTTCGATTGGTCGGCGTATTTGAAACTTGCACAAGAACTTGCCGGAGATGATACAGGTTCGCCGGGTGAAGAGGCTAAGTTGCGTTCTTCTGTTAGCAGGGCTTACTATGCGGCTTTCTGTAAAGCACGAAATCACTTACGTGATATCGATGGGCATCAAATACTTTTGGCAGATCCACCGAAAGTAAATGTTCATAAGTACGTTCGAGATGAATTCAAGAATAGCTCCGATATATCACGTAAAAAGATAGGAAATAATCTGAATCGACTAAGAATACACAGAAACAAAGCAGATTACGACGACGTTGTAACTGGGCTACCACAACTGACGACAGCATCTTTAAAATGGACTCATGATGTCATCTCTGCACTAAACACCCTCTAATTAAGAATGTGTCAGCATGGCCCCACCCCACATCTATCCGCGATCACACCAACATGCGACCCCATCGTGATGCCCCGCTCTTTAGTCTACCTCTGAAAAAACAAGAACCGGACGGCGACACCACCTGCCGCCGCCCGCGATACTACAACTTCGCGCCTATTCCGCCGCGTCCCGAAGCGGACTCGGTCCAAGCGCCCTAATCTGCTCGACGAACTCGGTGACCGTTTCCCTGAACTTCTGCCCCTCACTTGCAGAGACCCATTCAAGATGCACCCTGCCCTCGAGTCCGAGAAGCTCCATCGCATCGATTACATCCCCCATCCGCTCCTCGGTTTTGACATTGCAGTCATTGTTGTGGCAGCAGTCGATTGTGGCGGGCGGGTCGTTGCGGTTGGCATGATAAGTGTGTTAAAGTGTCACTCGGTGGATTTGTGTGCCCCCACACCTCAAGAGGTGGTGCGGCTATTGTTTGCAGGATCAATTGGTAACCCCCAATGTGACAGCCCCGGATATCCAAAGGAGTTATGTGCCATGGTGTGCCATATAACATCAACATAGTTCCAAAGTACTGAAATATGCGCAACGGTGCAAGGCTCCAATCGTGCACGTCCATGATTCCGTTTAACGTATACCGTTTAACGGAGGAGACATGGGCGATATAGGAGAGGACCTATGAATATCCAAAAACCACCGCGTATGTTGGAACGCATAGAAAAAGAGACGATAGGAATATTTGTGGCATGCCTGCGGGTAATTTTTTATGCCACCCTCCTAAAAGCATTATGGGCCGTCCTGCGCATAAAGATATTAACACTCCTTTGAGGACAAAGGAGAGCAAGAGGATAGAAAGGGAGAAAGATTGTCATAATGTCTCCCGTGCCTCTGTTTTTTATATCCGGTTTGAGTGATGGTGAAAATTTTCTGATTCTGACGGATTCTGTGGTTTTCAAAAGATGCCGAAAGGGAGCGGCAATGGATGCAGTTTAAAGATGCGCAGATATACTCAAGTACACAATGAACCGTGGATAAACACAGATTTATTAACCGAGCATTGTGTTTATCGGCATGCATCGGCGGTTAATAGAATTTCATGATAATTGGTTGTGCAATCTCAAGATTCCCTCATCTGTGAAAGCTCTTCGTCAGTGATTATTTTTATCTGTGCATGAGCCTGAAACTTGGTCTTGTTATGTAATTTTGCACAGCACATCAACCACACATAACCGATAACATCAAGTACATTGTTACAAATCTACACGATTATGGTTATGACCTGCAAACCGGGCCATGGTATGTGCGACTGGCTATTCCGCCCACCCCGGCTTGCACCAATCGCCGACCTCCCTTCATGGATGCCTCGGAATTTATTCCGAGCGTGGCATGGTGGGGGCGTTCCCACCAACCGTCGTAGCCCCACAAACACAAGAGCCGCGGTAGACACTCGGGCATCCACCTCTAAAAAACAAAACCCACGGACGGCGATTCTCCCTCTGCCGCCGCCCGCTATACCTTAATTTTCGCGCCTATTCCGCCGCGTCCCGAAGCGGACTCGGTCCAAGCGCCTTGATCTGCTCGACGAACTCGGTGACGGTTTCCCGAAACTTCGGTCCCTCACTTGCAGAGACCCACTCAAGCTGCACTCTGCCCTCGAGTCCGAGAAGCTTCATCGCATCGACGACATTCTTCATCCGCTCCTTGGTGTGCACATTACTGTCGACGTAGTGA
>JAYELB010000108.1:0-4216 GCA_034717055.1 Methanobacteriota archaeon | reverse complement strand
ATGATAGAAGAGGAAATCTCAAAATTAATAAAATTAGAAAAAAATATAACGATTCCACCGGAAAAGGAGCATATCCGGGGTTTTCTTAAAGAAACATTTCATAGAAGAAGCATAGGGCAGGGTACTGCGAAATTAATTACAGAAGCAAGTAAAAACAATCTCCGAATGAGTTTTCCCGGATTAACGTTCATTTTGAATGTAATAGAGAAGCAGTGTTCCGAAAATAACTGACTTTCGGTGCGACACCCGGACGAGTTGGCACCCCTTCAAAAAGTCTCGCAGTTTTTTCCAAAAGAGTTTACAACTCCAAGCGTCATAATCAGGAGTATGTTTACCATCATCACAGGCGCTCAGTTCGGCGACGAGGGCAAGGGAAAGATCGTTGATGTCCTGGGCAAAGATTATGATCTTGTTGTCAGGTTTCAGGGCGGAAATAACGCAGGACACACCGTGATCGTCGGAGACGACACCTACAAACTCCACCTGATCCCGTCAGGAGTTCTCACAGGTGCCCGCCTCCTGATCGGTCCGGGCGTGGTTGTCGATCCGATAGTACTTATTCAGGAGATAGAGATGCTCAGAGGTGCCGGCATTGCGATAACCCCAGAGAAACTCGGGATCGATGCTAAAGCAAGCATCATCATGCCATATCACATCGAGATGGACAAACTGCGCGAGCAGAGGCGGACCAAGAAGATCGGGACGACCGCTCGTGGCATCGGATTTGCGTATATCGACAAGATATCAAGAGATGAGGTGCGGCTGGCAGATCTCGCCGGCAGAGATGCTTTTCTTGCACTTATGGACGAATTTGCGCCCCAGAAGGAGCGTGCGATCGTCGATCTCGGAGGCGATCCCGGTGTGGTGCGCGAAAGCATCCCTGATTATACCGGCTACGGTGCCACGCTTGAGCCGTACATCACCGATGTCTCGCATGAACTGAACCGTGCTCTTGATTCCGGCAGAGCCGTGCTCGCAGAGGGTGCGCAGGGTGCGCATCTTGATATCATCCACGGCACCCAGAAGTACGTAACCTCCTCAAGCACCGTGGCGGGAAGTGCATGTATGTATCTTGGAGTCGGACCGACCCGGGTTGATCATGTGATCGGTATCGTCAAGGCGTACATCACTCGGGTCGGGGAGGGTCCGCTACCGACCGAAGATCACGGTGAGATAGGGGAAGCGCTTCAGAAAGCCGGAGCTGAGTTTGGCACCACCACCGGCAGACCGCGGAGGTGCGGCTGGTTTGATGCTCCGCTTGCGAGAAAAAGTGTAGAACTCAATGCGTATACGAACATCGCACTGACAAAACTGGACGTTCTCGACGGGCTCGACCCGGTCAGCATCTGCACCGGATACGAACTGGATGGCAAGCTGCTTGAGCATCCCCCCATACTTTCATCCGATCTTGCGCGATGTGTTCCAGTGTATGAGACTATGAATGGCTGGTGTGAGGATATCACTTCGGCAGGTGCGTTTTCCGACCTGCCTGCCGCTGCAAAGGATTATGTGCACAGGATCGAGGAGATCCTTGGAGTTGCTGTTGGGATCGTCTCAATCGGTCCGAAGCGGAGTCAAGTGCTCTTTGTGGAGTGATGGGGCGCGGGCGCGCCCCAGATTTTAGTAAAATCGCTATTGTATTCGGTGGAGTCCAAATCGATGCAATTCGGGACTCCCGACCAGAGCGTCATGCAACCTGACACTCACACAGGGGCTTTGGGACAAAAATCGCATATATGTACTAATCACTTCGGCGAAACACATGCACCACCCGTCACATAGAGTCTTGTAAGGGAAACGGGATGGTAACTACTCAGGTACCTAAAACCACTATCAGTAGACTTCACTATGCAGGAACTATCGGAACATAGAACATACTGCAACCAACAGGGAATTTAACCGCAGAGTACGCAGAGAGGCGCAGAGGGGAAATAAACGGTTAAGTGCTCTGCGTTCCTCTGCGCCCTCCGCGGTTATTTTTCTTGCCAGAAAATACAAGATCGCAATCGGGAGACCGATCGATATACCTGAGTAGTTACACGAGATGGTTGTATATTACAGAGAAACTGCATTCCCGCATAGAATGCATTTCTTGACGTATAGGAAAGTATAAACGCATTTGTGTATCTTGCTGCTGAAATTAGATACATGATGAGGAAAACACACACTCCAATTTTGTCCCGAAGGGGCTTTCTTGAACATATTCATGGAATCTTATGTAGCACCAGATGGCGTGACAATCTCGAATAAAGGTATGGACTCGGCGGGAATTGAACCCGCGGCCTTTACGTTGCGAACGTAACGATCTACCCCTGATCTACGAGCCCATGATCCTTAAATAACAATCACATCAGTCTGCCGATCTCTGCCACTTGCACGCTCTCGACACCCGAAACCTCTGCAAACGCCTTCTCGACCGAATCGGTTCCACCTTCCACGTCACCGACGACAATGGTTGCCATCAATGCAACAAGCCCGAATGCGATCGGTTCTTCAGCGATCCCGTTGAGATCAATTCCTGCTGGCACCACGGATGCGAGATCCTCTTTTAGTTTTTCGAGGTCAACATCCACGCCATTTGGCATGATCTTGATTACTGCTACTACTTCACCCATTTCCTCACCTCACGGCCCTGTAAACCCACATTTCGGGCAGGTGTACGGATTGCTCTGCTTCCGGCAGGAAGCACATCTGCCGAGGATCATTTCACAGGTCGGGCACTGGAACCGGGTGTACCCGGAATCAACCAGATGTGCACCGCATGATGTGCAGTATTTTTCAGCGATTGTTTTTGCCATTAGTAATCAGTTTTGCGAGCGCATCATTTAAGCATTGTGATGGATGGGGCTGTCAGATTATACGTGTCCGGATCATAGATGGTGTTGGATCATGGCTGATGTTGATTCACGCTCATGCATATGCGCTACCGCAGCCAAAGTTGCGACCCGCCCCTGCGGTGTCCGCTTGACAAACCCGATCTGTATCAGATACGGCTCCACAACATCCTCTATCGTCCGCACCTCCTCGCCAACAGCGATTGCGATATTCTTGACGCCGACAGGTCCGCAATCGAAATCATTGATGATCATGGCAAGAATCGTCCGGTCAAGTTCATCCAGCCCCTTTTTATCGATCTTGAGCATAGAGAGTGCGGAATCGACAATGTCATGCGTGATCGCGCCATCCGCCATCACCTGCGCATAATCGCGAACACGGCGGAGAATCCGGTTTGCAATCCGCGGAGTACCTCTCGACCGGTTCGCAATCTCTCTTGCGCCTCTCTGGTCGATCTCGATTCCAAACACCCTTGAAGACCTGAGAACGATCTCTGTCAGCGTGTCGGGAGGATAGAAGTTCAGCCGGTTGACGACACCGAAACGATCCCTGAGAGGTGAACTGATAAGTCCTGTTCGCGTAGTTGCGCCGATGAGCGTAAATGGCGAGAGGTTCAGGCGGACAGAGCGCGCACTTGCGCCCTCGCCGATCATCACATCGATTGCAAAGTCCTCCATCGCAGAATACAGTGTCTCTTCCACGATCTGGTTTAAGCGGTGTATCTCATCGATGAATAAGACATCTTTCGCTCCTAGATTCGTGAGAATTGCCGCAAGATCGCCCGGTCGCTCAAGAATTGGTCCCGCCGTTGCTCGGATCGCAACTCCGAGTTCGGAAGCGACGATATGCGCAAGCGTTGTCTTGCCAAGCCCCGGAGGTCCTGAGAATAGGGTGTGGTCGAGAGGTTCATCGCGCTGTTTCGCAGCCGTTATAAAGATCCGCAACTGCTCTTTTAATTCCGTCTGCCCCACGAACTCATCAAACGTGTCCGGTCGAATCTGTAGATCGGATATCTTCTCCTTCTCTGTTTTTTCCGGTGAAAGGATCTTTTCTGGCATGGTGTGTGGCTCTGGGGTCTGCGGCAGAATCGTATCTGCCTCGGTTATATCTTATCTGTTTGTATATGTTTAGCTGAGGTGAAAAACCACGAGATTGCACGAGATTAACACGGAAACTTTGTGGAAATCCGTGTAATTTTGTGGTTAGCTAAACACGTACATCTATTTTAACTAAATATCCAATTCGTGACGCAACCGCGCAAGGTAAAATCATTAAATGTCGCACAGCATAACCATCACCATGCATCTGCATCCGAATCTTGCGTGGGCTATCACCGGTGCCGGGCACCACTTGATAGATAGCTTTGATGCGTTTAAAAGAG
>JAYELB010000107.1:0-4241 GCA_034717055.1 Methanobacteriota archaeon | reverse complement strand
TGTCTCTGCTCACGAGTCTTTTTATTATTTTCTGGGAACGTCGGATGGTCTTACGCAACCACAACTGCCACAATGGAGCACTGTCGATCTGAAAAGTTATTTACACCTCTAATCTGTGTCCATCTTCATTAATCTATGGCTGATACTGTTTTAGCTATAGATTAACACTGATTTCACCAATTTTCAATTCAATCGTGCCAGTGTTTGCAGGATTAGCGTCATGTTTCTGACATTCCGCACGTGTTTTTGCAAAAAGATCTATTTTTTGTAAATGGCGAATAGTGGCTATTGCTTGTGATTTTGTGTTTTTGAAGATAATCGATTTATTAAAATACATATTTTTTACATAAACATGTAAAGCGTCCACTGTTGAAATTGGGTGGGTTGTGCCACCACAGTATTAAAATAATATTTTTCGGATATTTAAAATCGATATCAGTAGAAATTATGGAAAATAGATGGCGACCTGCGGAATGTGAGATGTTTTTCAACCGACCAGAAAAAATCAAAAAGACTCGGTTACATTCCCTGCTTCAACCCATGCGATTTTACGTTTCGGAGGACATCCAAAGATATTACCCTCTGGTGTTATGATGTACTCTGTTCAGCGAAAACTCTTTCGTAATTTTTGATCCGCGGTCTCGAAGCAGGTGATCCGCGAGCACGATAGCAACCATCGCCTCTGCAACAGGAACCATTCTGGGCGGGATCGTCGGATCGTGCCGTCCCTGTATCGCGATCGTGGTCTCGTTCATCGTCCTTATGTCCGCGGTCTTCTGTGGGCTTGCGATGGACGGCGTCGGTTTCACCGCGATCCGGCACACGATCGGCGCGCCTGTTGAGAGCCCGCCGAGAATGCCGCCAGCGTCATTTGTCTCCGGAACTACGGTTCCATCCGATACTAGAAACGCATCGTTCATCTCGCTGCCCCGCATGGTGGCGCACTCAAAACCTGCGCCGATCTCGACGCCTTTCACTGCGCCGATGCTCATCAACGCCTTCGCAAGGTCGCCGTCCAGCTTGTCAAAGACCGGCTCCCCGATGCCCGCAGGCACACCTGTTGCTATGATCTCGACGATGCCACCGATACTGTCTTTCTGTTCACGCGCCTTTCCGATCAGCTCGACCATCCGCGCCGCGGCATCCGGATCAGCACACCGAACTGGCGTCTCTTCGATCCGTTTTCTGATCTCTGGCAGCGACATCTCACATTCGCAGGCCCTGATGCCACCGAGTTCTATGACGTGCGCAACCACATCGATGCCTGCCTCTGCAAGCATCTTCTTTGCAACAGCGCCTGCGGCAACCCTCCCCACAGTCTCCCGTGCTGATGCACGCCCGCCGCCGCGGTAGTCCCTGATACCGTACTTAACCTCGTACGGATAATCCGCGTGCCCGGGACGCGGCGTGTATTTGAGCCGCTCGTAAGGCGATGAATCGACGTTTCTGTTCCAGACTATCATCGATATCGGCGTTCCGGTAGTCATTTCCTCAAATACGCCTGAAAGAATCCCAACAGCGTCCTCTTCCTTGCGAGGAGTTGAGATATCGCTCTGTCCCGGGCGGCGGCGGTCAAGTTCCTTCTGGATGTCCGCTTCAGAGAGGGGGATCTTTGAGGGGCAGCCATCGACAACGACGCCGATTGCGAGTCCGTGGCTCTCGCCCCACGTTGTTACGCGGAACACTGTTCCGAATGTGTTTCCTGACATTTATTAGACCTTACCACGCTACCTTATAATGAATTATGGGGTATTCGTGTTTCTTTTCACCGCCCGTAAACTCTACTTCTTTTGTCTACCCGGAAGATCAAGATCACTTCATCTTCCGGAATGGTCCTATAAAGCACCCTGAAATCTCCAATTCTGATCCTGTAAACATCCTTTTCCCCCTTTAATTTCTTGACATCTGAAGGGAACGGATCCTCGCATAGTTCCTTTATTCTTTTAAAAATTCTTTCCTTGCTGACTTTCTCTACTTTTGATAGAAACTTGAGAGCTCTTGTTCCAAATTCTATCTTCATAATCCAAGAATCCTTTCGGCATCTTTTAAAGATGTTGTTTTACCTGCAAAATACTCTCTCATGGTTTCACTTAGATCTGCTTTCTCATCTTCGCTTAATACGAGTATATATTCAGATAACATCTCTTCCATATTCTTTGTTCTCTTATTCAATTCATCCAGATCATGTTTCAAGAAAAGTAATTCATCTAACCTTTTATTGATGGTTCCCAACACTTGATGAATTTCGCCACTCATGATCTCTTCTACCTCCTAAGACAAATTCCATGCGGTTCATTTTACTGTATGCTTCAGCAAGTTCACTGTGGCAAGAACAGTGATACAGCATACGTGCCAAATAGATCACACCGCTCATGCGTTGTGATCAATGTTGACATAATACTTAAACCGACCGTACAGTGCATAAACCTGATGCGCCTGCGCCAATTCAGTAATACTCGAGTCCTCTCGCAGTAAGTTCCCGCCGTTTCTTCTCCATGAAACCGTACACAACAGAGTGCGGCGCACCATCGATCAGCATATCGACTGCGGTCTTTGCAACATACACCTGCTCGGGATACCCTATGATCGCCACGGTCTTTCCGTAGACTGAGAGCTCGACATGAGTTATACTCTCGATTAGAGCCCTTGTCTTCCCGCCGCTGCCTATGATCCTTCCCCTGACGCGTGTCAGTATCTTTGGCGAGTTTGCGGGTATATTGACCACATCGTATATGAGAAGCTCGTCACCGAACAGTTTGACCGCCCGCTCAGGGCTGAAACCCCGCCCGATTGCCGAGATGACCTCAACCGCCCGCATACCCTGCAATGGGTCCTCTGGTGAGAGGACCTGGACATTGCCGGATTCGCTGTCGATATCCAGCGTCGCGGTTGAGAGTTCCTCGAGCGCTTTTTTGGTGATGCCTTTCGGTCCGATCACTGCGCCGATTCGGTCCTGTGGGATTTTAACGTACATTAACACCAAGTTTTGTGCTAACTTCGCCAAGTTTGATATATTTAATCGTTCCTAGCCTCGTTATACTCGCCTCAGGTATCGTACCCGCGTCCGATCCTGCCAGTTCTGCAGGAGTGCCCACGTACACGCGCAGTCTCGACAGTGCGTCACGTCCACGCATACGTTTGTGCGGGAGCATGCCGCGAATCGTCCGTTTCATAATCTGATCCGGTCTCGTCGGGAAATACGGACCGCTTTCTGTTGATCCCCTGTCCACCTGCTCTTTATATTCCTTGTATGTGGTGGTCTTGCTCCCTGACACCACAGCGCGTTCAGCATTGGTGATCGCAATGGTCTCGCCGCTTAACAATCTTGAGGCGACGACGCTTGCGAGCCTGCCAAGAATCAATCCATCTGCATCGATAATTACTGTATTCATGAAATCACCTGATTATCCGCACATTTGATCCCTTGGGCGCTCTTACCACCAGTTCCTCGATCGTGAGGCATTCCCCACCAGCATCGGTGATCTTTAACCGTGCGCCATCGCTGAAATCGAAAGCGCCCACGACCACCGGATGGTCTAACTCGCCTGCGCCAAGCACCTTGCCGTGCACAACGATAGTCTCGCCGTCCGCAGTGTGCCTGTTGATGCGGCTCACATTTACTGTCGCATAACTTCTCTTCGGACCCTGCATGCGCTTTGCGATCTCTCGCCAGATTGGAGCGTCGTTCTCGCGTGATCCGGATTTTAGATCCTCTACCAGGGATACAATCCGCGGATTTGTCTTTTTATATTGTGTTTTGCTCATTCGCTTCCTCCAAGACTCACATAGAATTCATGTTCGAACCGTTATGCCGGTTCATGCGCCGTTGGAATGTGACCATCTGTCATCGTCTGTAGAAAAAGTTTGTGGAGGGTCTGGGTTTGTGGTGTCATGCAAAGAATTCCGGAATGTCAGCGACTGCCCCCGAGACCACCATGCTTAAATATTATGGCAGTATTGATTCTGGCACGGGGTGATAAACGACATGAAATCACCTTACGTGGGCTCTGTACCAGGTACGGGGTTTAGCGACTGATGCGTCAGAAAAATAATGAGATGGACGAGGTAATACAGATGGATATGATAGATATATCGGGTTCTTACCAGGTGGCTGTGCCATATTTGAGGGTGATACTGGTATTGGTAGTCGCTCTCTTCGTAATTGGCATAACTAAAAAACTTATCAGGGGATTCTTAGGCACCACCGATCTGCCCCCGGATGTGCAGAACCTCTTGCGAAG
>JAYELB010000106.1:0-4276 GCA_034717055.1 Methanobacteriota archaeon | reverse complement strand
GGTGCAACGACAACCAGTATATGGTCACCTGTCAATGTATCGTTATCATAAATGATAAAATAATATGTTAACATCTCACTTGCATCAATCGAGTAAGTGAGTGTGCCATAGTTGCCGTTTGAGACAGGGCTCCAATTAGTTATATCCTTTTCCACTAGGTTTACCGTAGCAGCACTTGCGCTTCCTGCCACGACTATAGCAGCAAATGAGACAACCAAAAGGGCTGTGTATATCGTTTTCATTTTTCACCTCCTTTTCTTTTGGGTACTTGTATAGCACCCCTCCTCGGCGCTCATTGATGCACTTACCACAGTGCCCGGAAGGGGTAAATTCCCGCGCATCTCGAATTTTTTAAACCATGGTTTTTCCTCTGCAATCATTAAATTCCATATTATTTTATAACCTTTTTGCTGCAATGGTTTGATCAAATACCTCTATAAACATTTCGCACATTTAACCTTTTATCGACTTTAACTCAAACACGCATTTCATTCATTTTCACCATCATATTTAAGGGTATCGGTCAATTAAGCATCAAATCAAATAAATATGTGTCTAAACAACAAAATATCCGCCACAAAAATGAACAATCCCTGCTCACCCGCCCTATCCCTCGACTTCAACAACTCGCCCTTCCCGGTACGACCGTATCGCGGCAAGCGCAGTCTTGAGCACGTATCTACCATCGTCCTCGAAGATCCGCTTCCTCTGATTCCCGACCGTCCCGATGAAGTACTCGAGTTCGTTTGCGAGAGGTTCCTTCTCCTCGACCTTCGCCGAGCTGATCCAGTCGCCATCATGCAGTTCCACAGTCTGGCCGATATAATCAAGATACGCGACGCCATCGGTACCGACGGCGGTCAGTTGTCTCACCTTGTGCGGGGTCAGCCAGTTCACATCGATCATGCCTGCGCGACCCCTGCCAAATTGCATGAGGATGCCTGCATGGTTCTCGTGCGAGTCCGGTGAATCGTCGCCCGCGATCGCATAGACGCTCTCCGCCTTCGCATTGTAGAGGTAGGCGATGGTGTCGATGTCATGCACGCCGAGATCCATGATGATCCCGACATCCCTGATGCGCGGGTTGTGCGGACCAACCCTTCTCGCGCTCATGGAGACAATGTCCCCGAGCAAGCCCGAATCGATAACCTCTTTCAGTCGGGCGACCGCGGGGTTGTAGCGCTCGATGTGCCCGACCATCAGCCGCACGCCCGCGTCCTTTGCATCCGATAGCATCTCATCCGCATCCTCAACCGTGCTTGCGATCGGTTTCTCGACGAGAAGATGCACGCCCTCGTTTATGACGTCCGTCGCAACGGTTTTGTGCAGCGTTGTTGGAACAGCGATGCTGACAGCATCAAGATCGCACGAAAGGAGCTTTTTGTAGTCGGTGAATGCCTCTACCCCATACATCACCGCTATCTCTTCTGCGCGCATCCGGTCAACGTCTGATACGCCGATCAGTTCCACGCCATCCATCTCATAGTACACGCGGGCGTGGTGCTGCCCCATCGCGCCGACGCCGATCACTCCAACTTTCATGATTTTACCTCAACACGGTTTTCAAAACATTCTTTTATCGTTTTGATTATGTAAGCCAGATCAGCCTCTGAGACTGCCGGATGCACTGGCAGCGAGAGAACCTCGTCTGCGAATCTTTCAGATACAGGAAGACTATCCTCGAACCCGAGTTTCTGGTAGAGCGGTTGTTTGTGAATCGGTATCGGATAGTATATCCCGGTTCCAATTCCTTTCTCGCCAAGATACGCCACCAGACCATCCCTCGTGCCGTTCCCATCTCCGCCCCTATCTCCAGCCCCATCTACATCGCTGCCCCCGCCCCCACCCGAAACCCGTACGGTGTACTGGTGAAATACGTGACCCGGAACATCATCCGGCGTTGTGATCCCGAGGACATGCTTCAATTCTCCTGTGAGATGTGCTGCATTCATTCTCCTTCTGGAATTGAAATCGTCAAGCTTTGTTAGCTGTACGAGACCGATTGCCGCGCCCATATCAGTCATCCGCAGATTGTATCCAAGCATCTCGTGAACGTAGCGCTTGCTTGAGCCATGATCCCGGAGCATCCTCGCCCGCTTCGCAATCTCATGGTTATCGGTCGTGATCATCCCGCCCTCCCCGGTCGTCATGTTCTTTGTCGGATAGAAACTGAATACACCGGTTCCAAACGACCCCACTTTCTTGCCATCGTACGTTGCGCCGTGCGCCTGACATGCGTCTTCGATTATTGCCAGATTGTGATCTTCTGCGATCTCTCGGATCGCTTTCATCCCGGCAGGGCAGCCGTACAGGTGCACAGGAAGCACTGCCTTCGTCTTCGGCGTTACAGTCTCGAGGATTTTTTCGGGATCGATGTTGTAATCCTCGCCGATGTCTGCAAAGACCGGTCTTGCTCCTGTGAAAAGAACAGCGTTTGCTGTTGCAATGAACGAGAACGGCGTTGTAACAACTTCGTCGCCTGCGCCGATGCCGCGCGCAAGAAGCGCGAGATGCAGTCCTGCGGTTCCCGAACTTGTTGCAACCGCATGAGAAACGCCGATGTAATCTGCAAAACGCTCCTCAAATGCCTGCACCCGAGGTCCCTGCGCTAAGCCGCCCGACTCCATCGTCTCTGCCACTGCGTTAATCTCTTCAGACCCTATCATCGGTTTTGCAATCGGAATCATAATATCGCCATGCCACTTGTCCTATATCGCATTCATCATCCTTAGATCATCCGGAAGATCCCTGACCTCTGCCGGGAACCCGATCGCCAGTTTCCAGTCGGGCACATCTCTCGGGACACATGCGCCGGCAGCAACCATCGCACCCTTCCCGATCGTGACGCCCGGGAGAATTACAGCGTTTGCGCCGATGCTTGCACCCCTTGAGAGCGTGGGTCCGCGCAGTTCATAATCCTTTCGTACAGGATATTTGTCGTTCGTGAGCACTGCACACGGACCAATAAAGACGTAATCTTCGATTACAGTGTTTGTCGAGATGTACGCCCGGCTCTGGATGCTTACGTGGCTTCCAATGCTTGTATGCCCATCGATGACCGTTCCCGTACCTACAAGCACGTCGTCGCCGATCCTCGTACCCTCCCTGATCAACACACCATGCCCGGTCCGCAGATTATTCCCGATGACGACATCGCGGTAGATCACCGAATGCGACCTGATGACTGCGTTATCACCTACCACAAGCGCTATGTCTGAGTCTGCCGGATCTTCTCCGAGCACCACGAACTTCTCTACATGCGGATTTGCGCCGGTATCGACAATACTAACCGATCTCATGATTCTGTTTATCTGGCAGCAGCCCACATAAACCAGTTGGGCTACCGCAGATTAGATATAGTATAGCTAATACTAATAATAGTATAATTGTCTGATTACTACAGATGTTCAGACCGATCGTGGAATACTGTCGGCATCGCCATATACTTCAACTGAGAACGCCAAACGAATAGTCGTATGGATTCGATTCAAGCAGCGATACTTGGCATCATCCAGGGCATAACCGAATGGCTGCCAGTTTCCAGTGAGGGGCAATCGATACTCGTGATGATCCGGCACCTCGCGGTGCCCCCGGAGGATGCGATAGCCCTTGCGATCTTTCTTCACCTCGGAACGATGTGTGCCGTCCTGATAAAGTTCAGGAAAGAGTTTTTATCGATCTTAAGCCCGGATTCAGGACTCATGAGGATTCTTACTATAACTGCCGTATGTAGCGGCATAACAGGCATCCCCTGCTATCTCGCGCTCAAACAATCGTTCACCTCAGGCGAGGGCGCAACCCTCATAATCGGCGTCATGTTAATCCTCACCGGAATCGTACTCAGCCTGCCATCGCGCAGGAGCGCACACCGGACGCGCGAGGAGATCACGACGAGGGATTTGGTAATAACCGGACTTGTGCAGGGATTTGCGATCCTCCCGGGGATATCAAGGTCCGGAGTAACGATCACCACCCTCTTACTCCGGAATATCGAACAGAAAACTGCTCTTACGATCTCTTTTCTCATAAGCGTCCCTGTTGTTCTCGGTGCAATGCTACTCGACATCGGATCGATCTCAGAGGTTCAACCGTCTAGCATCCTCATCATGTTTGTTACGTCCTTCGTAGCCGGCTACATAATGATGGATCTCCTGATCAGGTTTGCGGAGCGCGTGAACTTCTCTCTATTCTGTATCGCACTCGGTGCAATAACCATCGCGCTGTCGGTTCCGGGAGTTCTGTAGCCTTACATACGCCCACATTACGAGTGCAATGA
>JAYELB010000105.1:0-4291 GCA_034717055.1 Methanobacteriota archaeon | reverse complement strand
CAAACCGAGGCAGAAAACCCACGAAATTAAAGGCACAGACAGACCCGATTCGTGTTGATGAGTGGGCCGCCCAGCAACCCGAGGATGCGTGGCAGATGATATCGATTAGGGAAACCACACAGGGCACACTGTGTGCATATATACTGCAAGAGCGTGTGTGGGTCTGGGATGGCGAGGAAGAGGAGGTGCATTGCTGGCATTTAGTAATAAGACGGGAAATTGATTCACCTAAAGAGATTAAATACAGTTTAAGCAATGCTTCTTAAGAAACGTCAGTTGAACGGCTGACGTTTATGCAAGGACAACGTTTCTGGGTTGAACGTGCCCTTCAGGGTGGAAATAGTGAATGTGGTCTCGATGAATACCAGGTTCGCGGTTGGAATGGCTGGCACCGTCATGTAACACTTGTAATGATGGCAACGTTCTTCCTGCTGGAACGTCGTTTGTCAAACAAAGACGAATATCCTTTATTGAGCTGTTCGGACATCCAAACGCTGCTAAAACACTTTCTTCCAAGACGAGATGTTACGGTTGAAGAAGTGCTGCGCCAGATGGAGGTCAGACACAGAAAACGACAATCATCCATCGATTCAGCAAGGAGGAGACAGAAGAAGAAACGAAATGGCCATGAGGATCTCCAAAGCTAATAATAGCAAGAGGCGCACTTTTTAGCTTTTGTGATATCGCGTTCTGATGGGGGGTAGCTGATGCTTTCAGATATTTTTGGATTATTCTACTTCTTGTGTGAATATATTGCATAAAGCTGCATGCTTTGTATTATTTATGTTATGATAAAAGCGAACGGTCGTGCAGAGAGTATTCTTTGCAGATTAGGTTTCGCTTATTTTGAGATTGTTGTTCAGACTCGGATGTCTGGTGTCGGCTAATCTGGCAAAGTAGAAGTAGTTACACCCAGTTTTCTAACACGCCCCTTTACGTTCCCTATTATTTCCCGTACCGGATTTAAAACATCCCCCTCAAACGAGATGACGAACGTCGTGACGAGAGTCCCTGGAGGAAGACCTCCCCCTTCTCTGATCTCTTTCTAACGGATTTTGGAATCACCGATCACCTCGCATATCTTCCCTTTATTATTACATCGTGTTCATCGTATATACTTCCCACTATCACTTCCAGAATATCTTCCAAACAAACCACGCCCATTGTTTCCCTATCTCCGTCCACAACGATTGCGATGTGGAATTTACCCCTCTGAAATTCCTCAAGAAGGTCATCCACCCTTTTTGTATCGGTCACAAAATGGGGGTTTTTCATCAATTCTTTCAACGAAACTCCACTTTTGCCCACTTTTGCCAACAGGTCCTTGGCATATAAGATGCCCACGATGTTATCCTTAGTCCCTTCAAAGATGGGGATTCTTGAGTGGCCACTGCGCTTTATCAATTCCACTGCTGAATCCATGGTTTGATCGACGCTCATGCAAACTATAGCCTCCTTTGGTGACATCACATCCTCCGCCACGATCTCGTCTAGTTTCAGAACACCTATCATCATCTCTTGTTCATCCTCTTCGATAGCGCCTTCTTCTCTCCCTATGTCAAGCATCGTTTCCACCTCCTCTTCTGTCATTAATCTTTTCCGGTGGAGCTTTATGCCTAAAACCATAGCAGAAATACCTGTAATTATAGAAAAAAACTTTGTAATCGGTTGGAAAATAGAAGCTATGATCTGCAGAGGCCTGGAGATCAGGAGGGATATCTTTTCTGCCCGGTGAATGGCAATCGTCTTTGGTATGATCTCAGAGAATGTGATGATTAAGATGGTCATCACTGCAATCGCAATAGCCACACCGTAGCTACCAAAGAGCTCTATTGCGATAGATGTTGCTACTGCCGACGCAGCGATATTCACCACATTATTCAGGATAAGTACGGACGTAAGCATGGAATCAGGATCGCGGACCAACTTATCGATCTCCTCTGCCCCTTTCACACCACGTTTCAACAAAATCCTCGCTTTTATTTTGCCTATTACTATCAGGGCGGTTTCAGAGGCGGAGAAGATCCCGGACAGAAGTAATAGCACAGATAGGAGTAAAAGTCTTTCAATGAGAAACGCCATCTTTTTTCCTCTCTTGACTATGGTTTGTGGAGTCTTGCATAAAGTAATAGCTCATGATTCGGATTCAGCATCACTAACCTCCCGCTTCCGAATCTCGTCCGCAAACCAGACGACACGCTGCGGGAATGCGATCTCGATTCCGTTCTCCTCAAGTGTCTTCTTTATCTCACAGAGTAGCTCCATCTTGAGATCATACCACTCGGTAGCAGGTGCCCAGATCCTCACAATGATATTTACCGAGTTGTCTCCGAGATTATCGACAAAGACCTGGGGTGATGGATTTTTCAGGGAGAATGGCTGCTCATCGATCAAGTCTTCGATGATCTCGATAGCCCGATCAGCATCGTCGCTGTACCTTATCCCAACGACATACTCAAACCTCCTTGCGATGTTGGTAACATAATTTGTTATAATTCCCGTAAACACCTTCTCATTTGGAATTCTCACGTACAATCCATTATACGTCCGGACTATTGTAGAGACTATGTGGATATCCTCTACAAACCCTGAAATATCATCGACGCGCAGCTGATCCCCGATCTTGATCGGTCGCTCAAACATGAGGAATATCCCGGATATGAGATTGCCAACTATGCTCTGGCTTGCAAAACCGATCACTATGCCGACGACGCCCCCTGCAACGAGCAGACCCGAGAGGTCCATTCCGAGGTCCGAGATGATCAGAAGCACAGCAATGATGATAATCGTGTAGTACACAACCTTGGTTGTGATCTCCAGACGGTCCCGGTCCATCCTGTCCTTAAGCGACCTCTTTATGTTAATTTCCGCCACTTTGGCTATCAGGACTGTAATTATGATGCATACTGCGATCCAGAGGAGGTTAAGAATGGTGATGTCACCATAGACGGTTGTGTCGAGAATCATATACCCTCATCCATCAGAAACTTTGTTGCGATCACAGGAATCTTTCTTAATCGCGAGGTGTAGAGTTCTAAAGATCTCTTCATCCCCTTCTCGAGAGGAGAATTGACAAAATTGATCTCTGCAACCTTCCTGCTCACAATCCTCATATTTGCCCTCATAGCGACCATATCGTCGCTGTAGTAGATCTTCATCCCGTAAGCGGCAAATACCGCTTTTGTTATTTCAACCCATCTTGTGGTTATGTTTGTTATGTTAAGCTCCATGACTCCTTCGTAAACAAGATTAGTATCCGGTATCGCGGAATATACATCACTCTTCTGGTACTTACAGATAACCCCGCTTACAACGTCGCCATACAGGGTAAACTTCTGTTTATTCAGTGTGAGAATGTCGAGTATCTGAAAATCCTTCTTTCCATGTACGAAGACCCCGATCTCCACAGGGAATTTTACAAAGACCGTTCTTTTTGCGTTGGGTTCGATAAAAACCGACCTTTCAAACTCGATCAAGAAGTGTGGAGTCAGTTCTTTCGGCGTATTCACAGGCTCAACAGGATTTATAAGGATTTTGCTGTTTCTTGACAGGAGGACTTTTTCAACTTCCTCATCCAGGCACTCTCTTTTGTAAAGGAGACCTCCCGCCGTACCCTCAACCGAGATAGAGATTCCTTCCCGCTCAATCCTCAAAGGGACGTCATACAATCCGAAGATGCCAGATACTCCCATCGTATAGAATCTTTAACAGAACAGGATATAAGAGTACCTCACCATGCATTTCTTCTTCTCAGCTCATACCCGTAGTAAATAGTTGTATTTTGCATCCTTTGCCTCAAAAAAGTCCTTGCAGAAGGCAAGAGCGTCTTCTGGACGGTAATATTTGCAACTGAATATGTCGATGTACCCCGCAGAGGTAACGTCCACAAAGTGCGCAGATATGAGGGACGTCTCGATCAACTGAACCGCTGAATACCCGATCATATCCCCCTCCCCGAAACGTACCACTGTGCAATCGCCGTATCGTTTCATCTTGATGAAGTCACATAATTCATAGATGAACCGCTTTATGGTTGCTTCATCCCATATCTTATCCGGGTTGCATCCATGGATGTCGATGGCAGTGGATAGGCCCCATGCATTTTCCATGCTATATGCTTCTTTTATCAGGTCTCTTTCCGTAGACATACTCTTACCTCTAAAGTCATACCTCATTAGATTCTCAACATAAATAACTTTTCCATAGCTAACCATATGGAAGTTGGGTATAAGCATATCATTTAAAAGTACATTCCTCTAATAAAATAACATTATTTCGCCATATTCTCCTT
>JAYELB010000104.1:0-4294 GCA_034717055.1 Methanobacteriota archaeon | reverse complement strand
GGCTGAAATCTGCTGCCCAAAAGATGGGCATGGGCAAAAAGATACTCTCCAACTATCTCTACAGGGATAGCATTCCACTGCACACTCTGAAATCGCTGCTCGATTCATCGAGAAACAGCTGGGATCTTATCCCGAATGGCTGCAAATTCGGTGTCAAGCGGGATCACACGACAATTCCACGAATAATAAAAATAAACGAGAGTTTTATGCGATTGCTCGGATATTATCTCGCAGAAGGGTATGCGAGATTCAAAGATAGGAGTTTCTACCAGATCGGTCTTTCATCGATGGAAGACGATATCTTGAAGGACATGGAACAGTGCATCACAGATGTCTTCGGGATCGTCCCCGGGCGATCGGATCATGCCCTGACCATATCCAGCAGACTGGTGTATCGCCTGTTCACAGAGATTCTTGGAACCGGAAAGGGTGCAAGGGATAAACGAATCCCATCCGGATTTGCCAGTCTACCTCTAAATAAGATCAAGCACCTTCTGAGTGCGTATTTCGCTGGAGACGGATCCGTCGAGAAGGATCGGCTCCACGTCACCTGTTCCTCGGTCAGCAGAAGACTTCTGCAGGATATCGGACTGCAACTGCTCAGATTCGGCATCTTCTACCGGCTGAAACATGAAAGAAGGCCGGTTAGCGGGGCTGCGAAGGAATTTTACGATAAGATGGGGGAGTCCAGTGTTTTTGATCTGTATTACATATCGATACGGTCGTCTTATGCACGGATATTTGCTGATGAGATCGGGTTTGCATCGGTACGGAAAGAGGCAGCCTTAAACTCGGTTCTCTCGAAGGAAGGAACGCCGCGGTCTATTGTATCCGGTGATGCGATCCTCGATGAGATAACGACGATAGAACCCGACCAAGCGAAGGTGGGTTACCTGTACGACATAGAGGTTGAGGATCATCACAACTTCCTGATCAACGATTTTATGGTATCTGCGAACTGCGACGGCGACGAAGACTGCGTTATGCTGCTCATGGACGGTTTGCTCAATTTCTCACGATCGTATCTGCCTGCAAGGCGTGGTGGCTGGATGGATGCTCCGCTTGTGCTAACAACACGGCTTGATCCGAAGGAGATCGACAAGGAGGCGCACAACATCGATATCATGGAACAGTACCCACTTGAGTTCTATGAATCGGCAAGCAAGTTTGCAAACCCGAAGGATGTTGAGGATCTGATGGACACGGTGTCGAAGCATCTTGGGACCGAGGCGCAGTATATGAGTCGGTTCACGCATCAGACATCGGATATCGCAGCGGGACCTCTGAACAGCGCATACAAGACACTCGGATCGATGGTCGAGAAGATGGACGCACAATTAGCGCTTGCCCGAAAAATACGAGCGGTCGATGCCGATGATGTTGCCGAGCGGGTGATCAACTCGCATTTCCTGCCTGACATGATCGGAAATCTCCGTGCGTTCTCCCGGCAGAAGGTCAGGTGCGTGAAGTGCGGAGCGAAGTTTAGGAGACCGCTCTTAAGCGACACCTGCCCGAGATGCCACGGTAGGGTCATACTGACGGTCACTGAGGGTTCTGTCAAGAAGTATCTCGACACGTCCACGCGTGTGGCAGCGGAATATGGGGTATCCGAGTACACGAGGCAGCGGATCGAGCTGATCGGTCTTGAGATCAAGTCGCTTTTTGAGAGTGACAAGTCGAAACAGATGGGGTTATTTGATTTTATGTGACGCGAGTGTTTCGTTGGGTGCGCACTTCCCTTTCACTTGGGACTCGAAAACCCGGGGCTCTCAATTCATCCGGGACATTGGTCATGATTCGTGTGTTTTTTTAGATATTCGAAGCTTGAAGTTGCAGAAACGTCACCGACCCCACAATAAATTGCGGGCATCTCTGACTGAGAGGGGGTCGCGCGTTGGTATGTTCGTGTAAGCGCGGACGGAGGTAGGGCGGGCGTGGAATTCATATACAATATGAGCAAAACCTTTATTAATACGATGAGTGGACTAACCAATGAGGCAATCATTATGGATTTGAGCGATACATTGTTTACCGAGTTCTACGAAGAGCCGAAACTAATTAACGGCGATTTGATATGGGCTAAAAGTGGAAACGGTAGATACGACATAAAAGATGTTGATGTAATATCAAACGTCTTTTCGGAAAACGATGTAAAACTATACTGTAGGTACAATATTTTTAATGACTTCGCGTTTACCGTAGTATGTTACGGGAAAGAAAAAAACATAATAATCAGATACGATAAGAAAATACATCCTCTAAGTTATAGAGAACCTTGTGAGGGATTGAAAGTTGTTGAACCACATAAACACTTGTTCAAAACGGGTTGCCCAAATGGGCGTGTAAAAATCATCCCTGATTCAGAAATAGATAGTAAAAATGTAAATGATGCATTGTTTCATTTTTTTGATGAATGTAATATTGTGTTAGATGGGGGATATGAAAAATTGAAACCAATGTACCAAACAAAGGTATATGCCTATGGTGATGGAGACACATAAATGACAAGAAATTGTACAGATTACTATTTACAATATATAGAATATCTACAAAAGTCATTCACTGTAAAGCAAACGCCACATGGGTGCGTAATATACACACCAAATATAGGTTATAACGGAGATCCCATTACATTGTACATTTTCGATGTTTCTGAAACCGAATGTGTTATAAGTGATATGGGGGAAACGTTATTCAATTTAGATATTTATGGAATCAATGTTGGACGCGGTGGTTACAAAGAGATATTTAACAATATAATTTCGATTTATAATGTAAATGAATCGAATAACGAAATTTCAACAAAGACATCGATTGAAAATATTGGGAAAGGTATAAACTCTTTTATATCTGCTATCCAATCAATACAGAACCTCGAATTTAAAAAAATGCCACCGAAACCAATTACTTTCCCAAAACTTGTGCATCAATACTACACTGCTAATCAAATACCACATAAATACAAATCTGAGATAACCACAAAAAGTAGACATTTTATAGATATCATGTCAATGGATGGAAAGACATTAATTCAAGCATTTGGAACATCGACTGAAACGCCCAGTGATATTAAGAGACAAACAGAAATAAAATTGTTTCCATTTCTCGAATTGAAAATAGCGGATAGGACAGAATATAAAATATGTTTATATGATGAGCATGTTCGATGGGATCACGAATCGATACCTTTAATGGAGAGCTATAGCGACGAGATGGTGAAATGGTCGCAGAAGGATAAAATTATATCTGCTTTAAATTAACATACATAAGAGTTTGTATCGCCCCATCCCCCCATAAAACCCTTCCGATCCCCAGATTCACACCCGATCTCCACATCATTGTCATCGCGATAACTACCGAAGCCCCAGCCTCTCCACGCTCGGACTGAAGTCCGAGGCACCCCTTTGCCGTAGGTTTGGTTTTTTTCACGCTTGTAAAATGCTTCTTTGGATAGTGCATTTAAACCTCGATCCAACCGAATAAATAGGGAAAGGAATGGAGCTTTTTAACTTGGCAACTCTACCCTTTCAACTATTTTCTTTATTTCGTTTGCGATTTCTGCAGGTATGGCTTCCCACTGGGCCATTCCATCTAGCAACTCCGTTTTCTCACCCGTTTTCATTATCTCGTTTGCGATATCTATTGACACTGTTTCACCTTTAACTGTTTTACTTGGCACATATTTCCATTCTGCAACATCTTGGCTGATAATATTGTATCTGACATTCCGCACGTGTTTTTGCAAAAAGATCTATTTTTTGTAAATGGCGACTAGTGGCTATTGCTTGTGATTTTGGGTTTTTGAAGATAATCGATTTATTAAAATACATATTTTTTACATAAACATGTAAAGCATCCACTGTTGAAATTGGGTGGGTTGTGACACCACCGTATAAAAATAATACTTTTCAGATATTTAAAACCGATATCAGTAGAAATTATGGAAAATAAATGGCGACCTGCGGAATGTGAGTTGTATGGCGGTGTGGCCTCTAATAGCGCAACATGCGATGTTGCATTAAAACCAGTTGCAACCCTGTTCCCGATGGAGATCGGAATGTCAAATGATTGGTCAAAGTTCGGCGGCAGCGTTAATGGTTGAACCAATATTAGATTCAAGTAACCATAATCAGGCAAAATCCAAAGTACCAGACGAAGTATGCATCTACCCCACCTTTCGGTGATGCACTGACACATCACCAAAAGGTGTCACGGTGGCATGACGTATTCCATTCTCAGTAACCGTCCATCATTCATCTTTATGCACCTCTTCGATATATCGTTACATGCCCTT
>JAYELB010000103.1:0-4295 GCA_034717055.1 Methanobacteriota archaeon | reverse complement strand
ATCTTCTTTCCATCTGAGAACTCAAGTATCTCCGGATAGATCGAGGAACCTGAATATATGATCATATTCGCGTCTTCGATCAGTCTCTTTCCTTTGGCTGTGATCAATCCGGCATTGCCAAGACCTGCGCTGGTGAAAGATACGCCCCCACAGCCCGTTTTAAAATAACTCGTATTCCAGCCGTTTCTTGTCAGGATCGTAGATACAAGTTGGATCTCCACCATAGAAATCGTCTCCGTAGAAATACGCCTTCTGGCGGCAACCTCCGCAGACATCCATGTACTCACACCGCCCGCATGTGCCTGCAAGTGTCATCCTACGCTCCCGAATCTCAAGCAGTTGTTTTCCAGGATGTTCGTTCCAGATCTCATTAAACGAATGCTCTTTGACGTTACCCACCGTCATCTGCGGTGTAAAATGGCACGGATTTACATTTCCAAGGTAGTCCACATTCGCGACCTTGTTTCCGATCGAACAGCCACCCGAAATCGCAAGAAGTTCCCTGACCTTGTCGAACCGCTCCGGATCTTCCCGTTTCAGGCGTTCAAGTATGTAAACCCCATCCATCGGCGAATCCGTCGTTAATATCTCGACCTCCTTGTCCCGAAGTTTGATTGCACTGTCATAGAGATACTTAAGCACCTGCGTCCGCTGCTCCTTCGTAACGTCCATCTCCATGATCCCTTTTCCACGCCCGGTCGGAACGAGGTGGTAGAGGCAGAATCTTGGTATCCCTTTCTCGACGCATAGATCGAGCAGTTTCGGAACTTCCTGCCAGTTTTCCTTGTGTATAGTTATACGCAGACCTGTTTTAAGTCCTGCTTCCTGCGCGTTCTTTACCCCTTCCATAGCGCGGTCAAAAGCCCCCTTTACGCCGCGGAACGAATCGTGCATCTCTGCATTGGCGGCATCCACGCTAACCCCGACATACCTGATATCTGCCTCTGCCAACAGCGCAGCCACCTCCGGAGTGATCAGTGTTCCGTTTGTGGATACCACCATGCGAACGCCCTTCTCTTTCGCATGGAAGGCATAAGGAAAGAAATTTTCGCTTATTAGGGGCTCTCCTCCTGTTGCGATGAGCATCGGTGTGCCAAACGAAGCCATCTCATCGATGAAGCGTATTCCTTCTTCGAGCGTCCATTCATCAGGATGTTTCGACCTTGCATCCATATAGCAGTGTTTGCACGAGAGATTACACTCACGCGTGATGTTCCACATAATGATGGGCTTGACCTCGGAAGAGAACCTGATCAAGTCGTCCGGTGCCTCTGCACATGCAAGCTCCCTCGCACGCATTGCCTCCCAGACTGTAGCGCGGTCTGCCAGTACCTTTGAGAAGATGATCATGCCATCTCTTCTGAACGCTTCTGTGATAAACGTTATGATCGATGTTGCAATAGATAGGCTGTGGCGGACAATGGTACGGAGGACTGCTTGATTATGGCGATCCCTCTGTTCAGTCCCTAAGAAGCCCTCCAAGTCCACTCGATGTCGAACCGGATGTTCTGCCTGACGGCATGAATGTCAGCAGCGCGGATGCGAGATTCGCTATTGTCATCGATTGCAGGATGACGTGACCCGGACCAGTCAGCGTTGTTAAGAATATCCCCTCGCCTCCGAAGAGCGATGTCTTGATCCCACCAGCACGTGTGATGTCGTACCCGACAGTGGTATCGAATCCCACAACCGAACCTGTATCGACCTTCACAGACTCGCCATCTGCCAGATCCATCTCGATGAAGTCTCCACACGCGTGTATGAAGACGGTGCCGTCTCCACTGAATTCTTCAAGAATGAAACCCTCTCCTCCGAAGAACCCTGCTCCAATCTTCTTCGTGAACGCAATATCGAGATGAATACCGCTTTCGGCACATAGGAACGCATCCTTCTGCGCAAGAAACTCGGTTCCGTGTAGTTCGATCGGTCTGATTCTCCCTGGAACATTTCCTGCAAATGCCACATACCCGCTGCTCCCGGCAGGTGTGAATTCGGTGAGAAAGAGAGATTCCCCACTGAGTTTCCTCTTGATCCCGCTAAAGATGCCGCCTTTCATCTTTGCTTCCATCCGCATGTTCGGGCTCATATGGTTCATCGCGCCAGCTTCGGCGTAAACGATCTCGTTTGCATCCAGATGCAACGTGACAATTTGCAGGTTATCCCCTGTGATCTCATATCTCATGGTTGCCACCGATTGGATATATGCTGTCAAGATGTATAAACGTGAGGGTCTCTGGTATCTCGCGTTGCAGTGAGATGACCTTAAATTGATATGTTGCCATATATATTGCAATACCTGCCAATCGATTTCGTAGTCAAGTGGGGGATAACGCGCAGCATACAAACTACACTTTTAGCAAAAATCCGAGGGTTAATTATTTATACCCTCAACCCCGGGTGGATAGGGGATAACTCATTGTGGAAAACAGAAAATTGAAGTTAATTCGACATTTAAAGCAGTTACAGCTGGTTTCTATGACACTAACATAGTCCCTATATTGGGGGTAGGAAAAGACGAAGATATCTACCATAGTTAGTGTTTGATCCGCAAAAGGCGGAGTATTATGGTGTATTTTATGATACATATCCCCCAAGTGATACGGAGTTAAGGTCGTACATCTGATCATCCACAATATATTTAATACATCAAGGGGTGGTGAACGATAATGGCACTATTTGAGATGCCGCTGGATATCCCAGACATTAACATCAAGAACGCGGATATAATTAAAACCCAAGTTTCCCACACAAAAACAAAAATCGCTATCGTATGGCTGTATGCCTCTAAAATTTCGGCCATTTCTTGGTCGTAGCCTTCCCCATTCAATTCCCATCGGTTTTAGAGATACCTTCTTTATAATATTCTCACTCCGAAACAACTTCGGTATCGCTTTCTGCTGTGCTTGAATGCTCATTAACTTAAGAAGCTCGTCACCCGTACTTTTCATTGTTATCTTTCCGATTATCTCATCTTTCAATACCTCGTACACCTTTTACGGACTTCGTACTCCGATATCCCCCTCCTTCAGTCTGTTTGCGACCGTGATATCCAGCAGATACGAGAGCATACCTATTGTATAGTGTGCTCTTACGTGTTTTGGCGTCCGGACATTGAACGGTAGCATCTTAATAAGTGATTTCACGTCTTTGAACGCCTGTTATATCTGATTCTTGCCCCCGTACTCTGGTGTCAAGTTCACGCCACGCCTACCGTGTTACCTTAGATCCGGTAAATTAGGCGGTAGTTACCCACTCATAACTTACGCAAAAGCAAGGCAATAATGATTAGCCAACCCCTTTCATCATCGACTCCAAGCTCAAACCACGCTGCAAGGACTGGCACCTCTACAAAAGAAATATATGGAACAACGGCACATCTCCACAGCGTGCGTGACATTACACGGATGCCACAAACGCTCTAACAAAGATAGCGAAAGGAGGTACAAATCATGGCGGAATATCGATGTACGAACTGCGGATACGTTACCGTTGCAGATGCGGCTCCGGATGAGTGTCAGGTCTGCGAGCACAAGAAAACGTTCGAGAAGATCAAGGAGTGATCAAACATGCTCGAAATAGAAAACCTGAACCTTGAGGTTGATGGACGACCTGTGCTCAAAGGTCTTGACCTAATAATCGAGAAGGGCGAGTGTCATGTCCTGTTGGGCCCAAACGGATCCGGAAAGACATCGCTCTTGCTCGGCATACTCGGGTTTCCGAGATACCGGGTGACTGGCGGCAGGATCGTCTTCAATGGTGAGGATGTCACCAACCTGACGACCGCTGAGCGCGTGAAACTCGGGATGGGGATCGCGTTTCAGAACCCGCCGGTTATACGCGGCATCAGGCTTGGGGAGATGGTGAACCTCTGCCGCGGAGATAAATCCGGTGAGATAACCGATGAGACACGTATTCTTGCAAAAGAACTGCATTTCACAGAGGAATTCCTGGAGCGGGACGTGAACGCCGGATTCTCAGGAGGCGAGGTCAAACGGTCAGAGATACTGCAACTGATGGCGCAGGACCCGGATTTTGTGATGCTGGATGAGCCTGATTCCGGTGTTGACATTGAGAACATGGAACTTATCGGCGGGATGATCGGCAAACTCCTGCACAGGCAGGAGCTTCCAAGCAGACGGACCGCATCCGGGCTCATCATCACGCATCTTGCAACGATCACCGACTATGTGGGTGTGGACTGGGCGCATGTGATGCTCGGCGGCAGGATCGGGTGCTCGGGAAAGCCAGATCAGATCATCAGACAGATATCAGAAGGCGGATACGAGAAATGTATA
>JAYELB010000102.1:0-4295 GCA_034717055.1 Methanobacteriota archaeon | reverse complement strand
ATCACCATATCATCAGCCAATCACGCCATAACCCGCACAAACGCATCCTCCTTCCCAAGCGGCATCGTCGCATCGATACCGATCTTCGTGGTTGTGCCATCCGGAGCAGAGACCGGATCGAGTGAACTCCCGCGCACATTCGTGATCATCAGCACGTCCCGGTCCCCAAGCACCCTTGTCGCGATCGCAAACTCGACATCACGGGGATCATAGATGTTGATGTCAGGATCGACCACCACCACGTTCTTGAGACTCGGATGCGCTGCAAACGCTGCAAGCATCGCATTTTTAGAGTCTCCCTCGGTCTGCTTCCCAATCTGCACCACCGCATCGAAATAGCAGCATCCGCCCTCTGTCAGCACGACATTTCTTGCATCGGAAACCCCGTTTACCGCGCTTAATATTTTCGGCTCATATGGAACTCCCATCAGCAGTTTATGCTCGCCGCCTGATGGTACGATCGCATGGTAGATCGGATCCGCCCGATGGATCATCCCTGTTAAGTGAATCACTGGCTCGCTTCGCACCCGGTCATACGTCCCTGTGATGTCAACAAACGGCCCTTCATCCGCAGTCTCTTCCCCGATATACCCCTCAAGCACGATCTCGCAGTGCGGCACCCGGATACCGTTGTCGCACTCGAAGACCTCAAGCGGCGCTTCCTGGAGCGCTGACGCGTAACGAAACTCTGTACCATCGGGTACGCGTGTGCAGATTGCGAAGAGGACTGTAGGATCAAGCCCGATCGCTATTGCTACAGGGAGCTTCTCTCCGCGCTCCAGTGCCTTCTTGCGCATGAGATATGTGTGCCGCGGCGCAACAAGTCGCGCTGCAAGTTTATCTTTCCCGATAACCATCATACGATGAATCGATGCGTTCATTATCCCATCTATCTCGGTTACGAGGACGCCTGCTGTGATGTATGGAGCGGGATCGTTTTTGAAGTAGGTGAAAACAGGAAGTTTTGAAAGATCCGGATCGCTCCTGATCTCTTTTGTCGGAGAGTCTGCAACGAGTTGTATCTCCCCATCCGGTTCGACGGATGCGAGATGTCTCGCCATACCTTCCCTGTCGATCCCGAGTGCCGTGCAGAGAGCCTCCCTTGATGAGAGGAGATTCACAGCGACACGGTGACCGCTGATGCTGTGAAAAAGGTGCGGTTTCTTGTCTCCCGCGATCCTTGTGGCATCATATTCCGGGGATACTGGATCCCGAATCTCGATTAAGCTGCCGTTGGTCTCCAACTGGTCTATAAAACTTCTGAAAGACATCATTCCACCTGATGTTTGGTTAGTATGGCGTAGGGGGTGATAATCTTTTGGGTCTTTGGTATCTCGCGTTGCAGTGACCAAAACTCCAAAGACTTTTGATATTTTCGAAATAGAGTTTCGGAAAACCGCCGATTAAGAATGAGACGGTTACTAACCCTCTTCTTAATCGGCGGTTTAATCTTCCTTATCATAACCAGATCATCTGGAAGCGTGAAAAAGTGTATACAACGTGAATTACAAGAGATCCAATCTTTTCTGCCACATCCGAACTTCCAGAGAAAAGTGGATCTTTTTATTACTTTCTGGTAACGTCGGATTGTCTTACGCAACCACAACTGCCATAATGGAGCACTATCGATCTGAAAAGTCGTTTACACCGATAATCTGTGTCCACCTACGTTAATCTGTGGCTGATACTATTTTAGCCACAGATTAACACCGGTTTCACTGATTACACCCATATAATCATACCCGTATTTGCCGGGTTGGCGCCATGTTTTCAACCGACCAGAACAAATTAAAAAACACACATGACCTGGCTCCGCAGTGCTTATACTGTCGATGAAAAAGCAATTTCAGAATCGTGGCTACTGCCACTGTTTTTGAGAGTTTTACGTACTAAGTCTCAGCAAAGTCCCTTGTTACCCGTTATCATTCATTTCTCACTTGTTCTGGTTATGGCGGCGAATCACGATGAAGATGATCGCTGCCGCGAGGAGTGCAACTGCAAGAGGTATCAATTCTGCTGGCACTTTGTGGGACGCTGTCTTCGATGAGATTACAGGGATCTCGGACAGGGACGCTGACACTACCGTCAGGTCCCCCTCTGAAACCGAGATGGTCTCCGTGTAACGCTCGTATCCATACTTCTCTACCAAAACCGTGTGGTTCCCGGGAGTTACATTGAATATCCGGAACCAATCAACATCGGTTGTGCCCTGATATACATTATCGAGATACACGTCTGCCGCGGATGGATATGACTGCACACGGATGAAACCAAGCTGGGGGGAACTCTTCGCGATCTCTGCGATCGACTCCCCCGTCTCAGACTCTTCTGCCTCATCTTCCGCCTCCTCGATTCGTGCCGGCGAAGTTTCACCCTCTCTTTGCATATACACGTCAACCGGCACCCATGTGCGCTGATCGACCACCGATTGATCTGCAATCTCGAGATGGTACGTGCCCGGCGGCGCGTCCCTGCTTGCATGGATTGTGATTGGATATACCACCGATCCCCCTCTCCTTATCACTCTCAGTTTACTTGTGCCGTTTACCAGTATCCAGTCGGGCACCAACCGCACAATCACACTCACGTCCACATATCCGACCCCCGCATTCTTAAGCGTGGCATTGAAGGATGCGTCTGACCCAGGAACGATTGTGACCGTGTATGGTGCATCCGTGAAGGTGATGTTGTCCCTGCCGCTGGTGTCTGCACAACAGTTCGAGATCGATGCGGCGATTATGATGGCGAGCAGTACGGTTCTGTACATGATCTACATCTAATCGAACCCAGTCCCCCAAATAACCTTCGCGGAGTTAGGCTTCGGATCGCCGTCACGCATGTTCCGGAACCGGTTCGGGCGCTGGTTTCCAGAATGGTACAATATCTGCATACCAGCTCCGGAGGAATAGAAGCGCATGGTAGCGCATGAATATTGGGAACGGTATGGTTACGAGGTGGGTAATAAATGCAAGCACCAGTATGGCTGCAAAAAAGAATAATCTTGGCATAAGTAGGTGCGACATGTCAGAAAGGCTGAATCCCAGCAGTGTGAGAATCATGTAAACCGCGATGCCGATCAGCAATGCGATCAAGATCAAGATGATGCCGATGATAGCGGCTGCGATGCCGATTATGATCCCGAGCACGACCCTTATGATCCAGTAAACAAGCACCTGTGAAATGCTGTGCGCTGCAGTGCTGGTCACCTTTGAAAGTGCCTTTAATACCCCTACATTCTCATACAGCATCACAGGAATTGCCAGATTGATAAACGAACCTATAATCAACAGGATTATAATGCCAAGCACGAGGACAACGAAAAACGGGATAAGTGATCCAAAGAACAGCGCGGAAACGTCTTCGTCCAGTGCAGAGGATAACGCGGGCAGCAGCGATAGGATGATGGCGATCAAAAATGCGATCCAGAGCGTCCAGTTCAGTATGAATAACCGCAGACCATTTCCGAGGTTATTCATGATGTATTCCCTGATCGTGACATGGTTCCTCACCACGGATTCGACAAAAACGAACTGCATCACATTTGAGATGTATGAGAATAACGCGGTCACCAGCAGGATTGCAAGCACTGCGAGCACGATATACGTCATGTACTGATGCACAAAGACCGATACTTCTGATACGGTCTCCGTGACAAAAGCATCCAGTTCCGCATCCGAATATGAGTCGCCAAAATCCCCGAAATTGCCGCTCAATGGGTTCGAGTTGAAATTGCCGCTGCCACCGCCACCAATACCGCCGATGAAGAACAGTATTATTGCGAGTTTTACCCATTTTGTGAAATCGAATGGCTCAAAGAGTATTTGTTTGGTCTTTGTCAGGGCACCTTCGATCGCAGCCCATGCAATCCAGTTGGTCATGGATGCTAAAAGAATCTCATCCGGTATATGATTTACGGCGTTCGAGAGATATCATAATGGCAGGTAGCTGAAAGATCATAGACTGAGTAGCCACCAAAAAATAAAGTACATGATATACTTCCACCTGACTTTCGGTGAATTGAAATAGCCTGTCCTTGTATCGTCACAGAACATACGTAGAATTACCAATGATAACGACGCGATTGAAACAGACATTTGAAAAGGGTGAAACGTGTCGTACCTGCGTCTGTTGACAAGAAGTTACATCACAGATTGCCGCACTGGCTACTCCCTCCATTCGGGGCAATCCTACCGCGGAATGTGTGAAATAGCAACTCCCACATAGTAAGCTCAGCAGGAACAACGTGGAAAATCTGAAAGTCCGATTTAGATCAACTGCAAGGATAAAAACACCAT
>JAYELB010000101.1:2039-4297 GCA_034717055.1 Methanobacteriota archaeon | reverse complement strand
TCGATCTTTCCGATGCGTATTCCAGCTCTCGCGAAAGCACGTACCGCTGCCTGCGCGCCCGGTCCGGGGCTTCGCTGCTTGTTGCCGCCCGGCGCCCTGATCTTGATGTGTACGCCTGTAAATCCTTTATCTTTCAATTGATCCACGATCTGACCGACAATCTGCATTGCGATGTACGGGGAACCCTCGTCCCGCGCCACCTTGGTAACCATGCCGCCTGAGGACTTTGCAATAGTCTCAGCCCCGGTAATGTCGGTGACCGTAATCAGTGTATTGTTAAACGATGAATGTATATTCGCAACAGCCCATTTCTGTTCTGCCATTCTATCATGCCTCCTTGTTCAGTATGCTATCTCCTTCCTGAACTCTGGTCGGACGCTCAGGGTGCATTTCATGTACAAGCGGGGAGTTCTTGTAATAATCGATCAGCATCTCTTCATCCTTTGATACAATGTAACTCGGTACAGACGTTCTGCGTCCGGATATTGCAACATGCCCATGCGTGATGAACTGCCGCGCCTGACGCATACTGTGCACAAGTCCCTGCCGGTACACCTGTGTCTGGAGACGCCGTTCGAGGATATCCCCAATCTCAAGACTCAAGATAGCGTCCAGATCCGCATCACTCTTCAGGACTCCGTAACGCTGTAACCGCGCGATGATCTGGTCTGCCTCATTTTTTGTATGTCCGGCAAGTTCTCCTTTTGCTGCGGATTCGGCGAGCAATCTGCGTGCAGCGCGCCTGTACTTACGAAGAATGTTCTCAGCAGTCCAGACCTCCCGCTTGTTCCGAAGCCCGTAAGTCTTGACCAGTTCACTCTCGAATGTGAGTTTCTCTGTCCGCCATGGATGTCTTGGCGTACTATATGTTTTGTGATATTTGCGTGGATGTCCCATGAATTCACCTACTTAACTACGCGTTTCCTGCTGACGCCAACCGTGGCACCGCTTCGCCCTGTAGACCGTGTCCGCTGTCCGCGAACCCTTAAGCCCCGCTCATGCCGGATTCCGCGGTAGCTGCGTGTCTTCTTCATGATGTTGATATCCTCGTTCACAGACAACACAAGATTCACACCGATGATATGTTTATCTTCGCCGGTCAGGAAGTCACGCCTTCGATTCAGCATCCATGTCGGAACCACACTTTCAAAATTCGCGATTGCCTGCCTGAGTTTTTCTATTTCAGAATCATCCAGTGACCCTATGATTGATGTCGGATCTATCCCGGCACCGTCTGCGAGAATTCTTGATGTCCGCCTACCAACGCCCTTTAATCCGGTGAGCGCGTACTGAACCGACTGGTGCCCATCCAGGTCAGCGTTTGCGATACGTACAAGATGTTTTATCTCTGGCGTTTCTTCGATGTCAGTCATTATGGTTCCTTTGGGTGGCTATATGTAAATAAAGTATCTGGTGCCGCGGGGCTGTCGGATCGAGTGTCGGTGTTTGGAAAGGGTGGTGGAATATTACCTTACTCAAGAACCACTCCTACCACAGAAGACTTATATAAAGCCCACGGTCGCAACGACTTAATTTTTAGACAACTTTATAATTCAGCCCCAGCCATGCCACTCTGCAATGAAGAGGTGGTATCATAATTGGATATTTCGCGAAATCGGATACTTGTTTTTTTCGGTATAACACCATGTCCGTGCTTCTTTTTGTTGCGATTTTGGGTTGTGCGACCGTCTCTGAATCGCGGGGCATTCACGGGCCGTTGGGCGGGTTCCTATATCTGACTCATATACAGTTATTCAAATAAACCAATTTATTTTAGCCCCCATAATGCTAAAATCAATGCAAATATGGCTAAAATGAATGTTATCCACTCAAACATATCTGGATGTCGTCTAATGACCGCCTTTATGCGCATCCACCAACGCCAGAATGGATTTCTGAGCCATTCTTTTTTTATCTGCATAGGAAATTCTTCCCCACCTAACCAGCTTATAATATTCAATCCTAATTGAAACTCATCATAATAATAAGGTGAATAATAACGCTCATCGTTACAGAATAACCACGGACTGCCAATGCATACCACCCTGCCGTGCCCCCATTCAGTTGCAGCAGCTATTCTCGCATTGTCTTTTGTTATACCATTCTCACAAACCGGTATTGTAAAAACTTCGCCAGTTACACCACAACCCCAATACCAAATTTTTTCAACTCCTTTTGTTATTGGATGCTCTGTAAATATGCGTATAACGGGGCGGGTGAGCCATCCAGATTTAAAATCACCACAACCACCTATCAAT
>JAYELB010000101.1:0-1939 GCA_034717055.1 Methanobacteriota archaeon | reverse complement strand
GTTACACCACAACCCCAATACCAAATTTTTTCAACTCCTTTTGTTATTGGATGCTCTGTAAATATGCGTATAACGGGGCGGGTGAGCCATCCAGATTTAAAATCACCACAACCACCTATCAATCCTTCATCAAATTTAATTCCGAACACGCTACTAATCGCATTTAGATTTGTCTTATTTCCATAATCTCCTGGCTCATCGTGTACTAAAAAGAGTCCCCCCCCTTTTTGTACGAACTTTGAAACCTCGTAAATCTCAGCTCCTGAAAATATGTGGTTAGAAGGCCTTGCAATTACTAATATTCCATAAGGTTTTAAAGTTCCCGCTTCTATCGGATCATAGCAACTATTAATCACATATCCATACCCCACCAATTCTTCTCTAAAGAAAGAGTACCCTTTACCGCCAGTATCCTCAATACGGCAGCCCTTCCCTCGTTCTACATATCTGGAATGAAAAAGTATTTTCATGTAAACCTCCCCCCATATAAGATACAGTCACTAAACCTCGCACTTAAGTTCGTAGCGATTCATCGTCCCACACATACAATTCCTGCGTCCCGATATTCACCTCTTCACAGGTCTTGCGGATAATCTCTGTGCCGCGGCGATTGTCTCCAACCGGAATCTTCTCATGATACTTCGACGTCATCACTGCATAATCAGTCGAAAACAGTATCGTGCATAAATCATGGTGGAGTTCCCCACGTTTCATATAGTTGAATAAGAACCCATCGTACATATAGCCTCCTTGAGAACACACTCCTGAGAAGTCAAAGAATGTTACGAGTCTCATCAATCGTCGCGCGACAGCGATAGATATATAATATGATGCGGAGATTTTTTATTAGGTCTACAAATTAAATTGTCGCTACACTAAAGTCTCAAAACCCTTATATGCCGCCCCTCAAAAGAGTAAACCGGACTTTGGGTTGGTGGATGATACGTAAATTCCTGATCGACTGGAACCCGTACTATTGTACTACACAGAACCATGACCATGAGAAGAACAAAGATCGTCTGCACCACCGGACCTGCCACTGAATCCGAGGAATCTCTGCGCCAGCTGATCGGACACGGCATGGACGTCTGCCGGCTCAACATGTCGCATGGCACGCATGAATGGCACGCGAGACAGATACATATAGTACGGGCTCTTTCGCAGGAGCAGAACCGTGCTGTTGCCATCATGCTGGATATCCAGGGTCCGAAGATCAGAACCTCTCGGGTTCAGGGAGGGAGCATCGTTCTACGCGCTGGATATGAGTTAACCATCCATCCCAGCGATATAATTGGGGATACACATCATATCGGCGTGAGATATCCACTCTTTGCTAAAGAGGTGTCAGAGGGTCAGACGATCATGATCGATGACGGAAGGATCCGAATTGTGGTCGTGGAGACTGATGGAAAGTGTGTCAAGGCTAAGGTAGTCGTAGGAGGCGTTCTCACCGATAAGAGGGGAGTAAGCGTACCGGAGGCGCATTTTTCAGTACCGAGCGTCACTGAAAAGGATAAAAAGGATCTCTCATTCGGAATAGAACATAATGTCGATTACATCGCGGTTTCATTCGTGAGACGAGCGTCCGATATCTCCGGCGTCAAGCAGATGATCCATGAGCAGGGGGTAGATATCCCGGTCATTGCCAAAATCGAGACTAAAAAGGGGCTTGACAATTTTTCGGAGATACTGAAGGTGGCGGATGGGATCATGGTGGCTAGAGGAGATCTCGGAGTCGAGATTCCGATCGAAGAGGTTCCGATTACACAGAAGAGGCTTATCGCGGAGTCTAATGCATCAAACAAGCCGGTCATCACAGCCACCCAGATGCTTGAATCGATGATCCATGATGCGATCCCGACCCGCGCCGAGGCTACAGACGTTGCAAACGCCATACTGGACGGGACTGATGCGATCATGCTCTCAGGGGAGACCACGA
>JAYELB010000100.1:0-4330 GCA_034717055.1 Methanobacteriota archaeon | reverse complement strand
ATCGTGGGTATCTTTATGCGCAATATATAAGAGGGTATAGCTCGAGGTGTATGCTGTATTATAGTTAATCAATGCAGGTATAATGGATGGTTGTATTATGAGGAAAATTCCGAAAGAGTTGATGAATCTCGATTTTCGGTGAAACGTAAACTAAAGCCCAAAAGGTGTCGCGCAGGTATGGCACGTTCCACCCTTTTCAAATGTCCATTCTTCAATCGCGTCGTTATCATTGGAAATTCTACATGTATTCTGTGACTATAAAAGGATAGGCTATTTTAATTAGCCGAAAGTTAGGATGTTACAATTGCAAAAACCTATGTTACAAAAACATTCGTCCCACTAGCAGCGCAATGCAAAGTTGTATGAACTTCCACATACATTAGACGGAAAAACAACAGCACCCACAGATTTTGGTTTTACCCTCCACAATCTCATATACCCTCGGCAGCCCTTCCCTCGCGCCAACCACTCCAACACACTTCGCGGCAACAAAGTTCCCGAGACGCCCGCACACGCTAAGCGGCTCATCCGCCAGCAGCCCATACAAAAACCCGGCACAGAATGCATCCCCGGCACCGGTTGTATCAACGACCCTCGCAGAAAACCCCGGAATAGAAATCTCTGCATCCGGTGTTCGGATGTAGCACCCATCTCCGCCGAGCGTCACCACAACAATCTCTGCTCCGACATCATTTAACTCTCCCGCCCCATCTCTGTAGCCGAATCCTGTAAGCATCTCTATCTCATCGCGATTTAGGAAGACGACTTTGGCATTTGAGATGATTCCCCGGAGTGCATCAAGCCCTCTCCGGACATAGAGCATCCCCGGAGCAAAGGAGATCTCGGCTTTCGACCGATCGAGAATCCCTCTCTGCACATCGATTACGGTTTCGCCGACAAAGGAGGATAGGTGCAGGTACTTCGCATTTTTTACGTAGGATAGGTTCTCTGACGTTACCGAGAGCGCATCGTTCACACCGGGATGCACATACATCGAGCGCTCGCCGCCGGGGTCAACAAGCACGATCGCGCTGCCGGTTCTGCCACGGGCAACCTCGATTCCTTGAGTGTCCACACCTTCTTTCGCCATCTTTGAGCGCAGATATGTGCCATCGGCATCGTCTCCAACCCTTCCGATGAACCCTGTTTTTATGCCGAGTCTGGCGAGAGCCGCGATGGTGTTTGCAGCAGAGCCGCCCGGCTGCTCGCTCACAGAATGGACCCCGATCTCCTCACCTGCCGCCCCGATCCGCTCGACGAGGTGGAGTTTGTCGATATTCAGTGCGCCGATGCCAATGACCTCAACCATGCGCCGCCCCCACCGTTTTGACATTCCCGTAGGTATGATTATCACTGCTGGCAACCGATCCATTGAGTCCTTTGAGCAGTGGATAGAGGTAAACAGCGCAATCAATACGAGTCATGCATTGTTGAGCGCAACCATCATATCCTGCACGAATGGCTCAGCCCCGCCTTTGTAACCGGTACGGTATGTTTCCGTACCGTCCGATTTGAGAAATACGATGGCAGGCACTCCAGGACGGGGGTTGGTCGGCGTAGGGGAGTTGTATTTTGCAGAAAGGTCGCGGCGTTTATCGGCATTGAATTTTATACACACGAACTTATCTGCCAGGTCGATCACGTTGGGGTCGGTGTAAACAACCCGATCCAATTCCTTGCAATACTTGCACCAGTCGGTATAGACATCGATCATCATGGGCTTGTTCTGCTCCTGCGCAATCGCCATCCCTTCCTCATACGAGTACCACGTAATCCCGGTTCCCGTCGTCTCCGATTCCGATGGCTGCGAGGGGGGAGTGGGGCCGATACATGCACTAATAAGACATGCGACAAGCGCAACAAGAAATATCAAGGTAAACATTCCTCTCGTCTTCATACAATCACATCTGCTTGACCATTTGCAGGTCACCTCCATTAACCTTATCCATGTGGAACCCCCACGTAGTCGCAGACGATATCGGTGAGGTAAAAGATGGACACGCATGGAATGGATGAAAAAACCATCGGATCGATACTCCACGATCTGAAAAGTAAAGATACGCCTTACGAACGTGTTTTAAGTTCGATGTGCACCTATCCACACCCCGTTGCAGTGGCGGCGCACCAGCAGTTCATCGAGACAAATCTTGGCGATCCTGGGCTCTTTGCCGGAACTGCAGAGATCGAGCACGAGGTGATGCGGATGATGGGCACGCTCTTTGGAAACCCTGATGCGCATGGATACGTCACCACGGGCGGCACCGAATCGAATATTCAGGCGATACATGCGATCAAAACTGCGCGCAAAGTCCGCGAGCCAAACATTATCGTTCCGGCATCAGCGCACTTCTGCTTCGACAAGGTTGCTGACATCCTGGAGATCGAGGTGCGGAAAGCAGACCTCGACACAGAGTTCAGAGCTGATATCCAGGCATTTGAGGATTTGATCGACGGAAACACGATCGGGATGGTTGGGATTGCAGGAACCACTGAATTTGGGCAGATGGACCCGATAAGGGAACTTTCGGATCTTGCATTATCGAGGAACATATTTTTGCACGTAGATGCTGCATTCGGAGGTTTTGTGATTCCGTTTCTTACCGAGAAGTATGAATTCGATTTCACACTTCCCGGCGTCACATCGATCGCTGCCGACCCACATAAGATGGGATTCGCAACGATACCCACTGGAGGACTTCTGTTTCAGGATTCCTCCTACTTGAATCGGCTATCTGTGGATACCCCATATCTGACGGTTAATTCCCAGCAGACGCTTTCAGGCACGAGAAGTGGGGCATCGGCCGCATCTGCGTATGCGGTCTTCAAGCATCTTGGAAGAGATGGCTATGAGCGAATCGTGCAAAGGTGCATGGAACTCACGCATGAACTGGTTGCGAGGGCTCGCGAATCCGGAATCGAGCCGCTTATGGACCCAGTGACAAACGTGCTTGTGCTCGATGTGCCTGATGCCGATTCTGTGCGCAGCGCTCTAAAGACGCGCGGATGGGATACGTCGATAACGCGCGACCCGCGTGCGCTGCGTCTGGTGATCATGCCGCACCTCTCCAGCGAGAACCTGAACCTGTTTGCGGACGATCTTGCTGATGTTGTGAAATGAACGAGTGCGAACTGATCGATGATCTGATCCGGTACTTAAGCGGAGAAGTTGTGGATTTCTCAGGATATGAGGTTGACCTGTCCGGCCTCACCGATTTCGAGCAAGAAGTTATCAAGGAGGCAAGAAAAATCGAGTACGGCTCGGTTGTCACGTACTCCGAACTTGCCGCAAGGATCGGAAAGCCAAATGCAGCGCGAGCGGTCGGAAACGCGCTTTCGAAGAACCCCGCGCCGATTGTGATCCCGTGTCACCGGGTGGTTTCAAAAGGCGGGATCGGCGGGTATGCATTCGGCGTCGAAGCGAAGCGGCGTCTGCTGAAGCTCGAAACCAAAAACCCAGGGAACGCCGCTGCTACTCAGGGAACTTGCAATAGATAAGTTACTATTGTCTCAACAACTTAATTTTTAGACAACTTTGTAATTCAACCCACTCCACCCCCAAATAAATTCGGGGGCATCCGCCGCCTTGAACTCACGCGTCAGGCAATCGTCCGCCTCATGGTTCGCTGCCCGCCGCCTGCAGGATTATTAGCGCATCGAGCGAGGTGACGCGTCCGTCGCCGCTGACATCCAGGCGTGGGTCATACTCGCAGCTCCCCGCTGCGATAGCAAGCGCGATTACGGCGTCTGTCGTGCTGGCGTCGCTACCTATCTTCACCCTGCAGTGATCAGCACCGCCCCAATTTCCAGCGTTATCCTTCGCTCTGAGATGGAAGTACCAGACGCCGTCTGCTACATCTGTGTATGATTTGGAGTTCCCAGCGGGTTCGCATGTCATATCCGGCGTTGTGGTGACTGATTGGTCGAAGATGTAGCTGTAACAATCGATTCCTGAAGTATCGGATGGAGCTGTCCATGCAAATGACGGATCGTTGTTAGTGTACCATTCGTCCTCGTCCGGATGCGTCGGTGACGATACCGCAGGCGCAGATGGGTCTGCTGCATCTACCCAAACCGTATACTCGTCACTCTCGCCAGTATTCGTGGCAGTATCATTGATCTTGAATTTGATCATGTTCTGCGTCCCGGAATCCCGGTTGAACGGCACAGAGTCAGCAGTTATCGTCTGGTATGAGGTGGTGCCGTCGCTTCCGGTGCAGCTTGCAGATCGCCAGCCGCTCCACGATGAGCCACCGTCGTTTGAGTACTTGTAACAAGCGGTTGAGACGTCCAAGCCTGCTGTGTTATCCTTCGCCCTGATCGTGCAGTCAGG
>JAYELB010000099.1:0-4330 GCA_034717055.1 Methanobacteriota archaeon | reverse complement strand
GTGAATCCTACAAGGAGCTCGGAGCTGAAACTGCTCGAAACCGAAAGTCTGATGCAAGAAAGCGTTCAGTGATCCGAGAACTGGAGAAACTTGGCTACAGTGTTCAGAAAGTTGAGGCAGCTATTGGATAGCGGTTATTTCCCCGCATCATTGATATAGGGCTGGATTATTTTAATCTGATGCAAATAGCCCCCCCCTCTTCCGAGGGTAGTGCATACTATAAAGATTTATTCTTATGATGTGGCATATTTGGAGATGCGAATCGGGTAGTTAGGCAGACTTAATCATATTTAAAAGCGTTAGTCGCTCGTGATTCCAGAGGTTATATTGATGGCATGTCTATTTTCGGAGTAAAGCCTTGCTTCGCAAAAACTTCTTGTACGTTGGGAACGTTATGCGAAATCAGTTGTGACAATTAAATCCGAGAGGCGATTCAAATGGAAGATATGAAAAGCGGATTAAACGACAAAAAAGGGAAGAAGGAAAGTATTGAGAATACAGAGGCTTGGGAGATTGCGGATTGGGATTATTCTGGACTGATAGTCCAGGACAGAATGCCTTTTCTAAGCGCGCCTTTAGCCGGACAGGAGCGGATAGATTATTTAAAAGATATCCTCAAGGGTTGTCCGGAGTATTATCCGGCATTAATCGAATTGGGGTACAGGTATATAAAAGAGGGCATGGATGAGACCGGAAAAACATCCATAGACCGAGGGCTGCAGTCCTTGAAGACGCATTTTTCCAAGGAAAATATAATAGATACATATTATAGCATCTGCGAGTTTTTGGAAAACCATATTCAATTTGAAATGGCGATTGAATACTATAGCCAGCTTATGGTGATCGAAAGCGATAAAGCAAATGTGTATGATTCTATCGGCTATTGTTATTCCAGTCTGGGCGACATGGAGAAAGCCTTTGAGACTCAACGGAAGGCATTAGAGCTATGTGATTCGAACCATAGATTTTACTGTAATATGGGATGGTTCGAGATGATCTGTGGTAATCCGGATGCTGCAAAAGCTATGCTGGAGAAATCACTCGAGTTGAATCAGGAAGACGAGGTTACGCTCAACAACTATGAGGCTTGTAAACTGATGCTTGGGAGCAAGCAGCTGAAGAATTGGGAGGCGTATCTTCTCAGAGAAGTAGATTATGAGCATCTTGAAAAGTTGGAAGATGGAGATGATTTTGAAGAATACGAAAAACAGATCCGGATTTACAATCATGATAAGATAGAGGCGTTCAAATCAGATCTTATACAAAATCCCGATTATACGCCTGCTGAGAAATGTGATATACTGTTCTCACTTGATTACACACTGGATCTCATCTGGGAATCGCATTATGGTGAATATTTTTTCTACGATGATATAACCGGGGTGAGAGAAGATTTCAAACCAATCATGCACAAAGTCATATTAAAAACAGGAGATGTGGATGAGAAAATATTTAATGGCATATATACATCCCTAATAGAGTTCTATAAGTTTCTGGAAAAACGGAAAGTAGTATCGGGATACCGATCGCTCGAGAAAAAAATGCTCAAATTAAGACCGGAACTTGTGGAAAAGATGCTACGATATAATGAGATACGTCATAATGATGAGTACACGATGGAGGAGAAGGACGATATCCGTGAGGAATTATTCGAGGGCGACGTGTTCTTGCCATTTTTATAAAACGCTCCTAAGTGCCCACCGAACAATAAAGTAGCAAAAGTACATGCTCGAGTAACTCGTGGTAGGAACCACCAGATTCCCGGTTTGATTGCAGTAGCGCCCATGTCCTGGGTAATCCATGCGTAGTGAAGTCCCCCGATAGTTGTTTTAGGTATCTGAGTAGTTACGTTTAATCCCCCTTATCATAACCAGATCCTCTGGAAGCGTGAAAAGGTGTATGCAACGTGAATCACCAGAGAGCCAGGGTTATGAGATGCTCAAGCGTGTATGGGGTAAAAGTCTAACGTACCGTTCTGAGATGGGGAGAGCAACCACCCCCTTCTTAATTGGCGGTTTAATCTACAAGATAATTTAAAGAATATATCTTGAGAAATAAAACAGCAGAGGTCACAGATAGCACAGAGAAGGATTTTATAGGGGTGCAGAATATGACCACGAATAAGTTAATTTTGTTCAGATTAATTATACGCGATTCCTAAGTTCCACTCACAGAAACTCCTTAAGCGTCCTCTGAAACCTGCATTCATCGAGTAATTGCATCTCGCCCCGCCACATATCAGGAGGCGTCCGGATGCGCGTCTGCACCTTGGAAAACGCATCGCTGACGCCATCAAACCGCATCCCACCCCTGGCAAATGCATCACGAACCGCCTCCCTGATCACCCAGACCCCAAGCGGCGCCCAGTAATCGGGAAGAATCTCCCGCACGATGAATATCGATGCCTGCCGTCTGATTGCATGGAGATACTCGACAGCAGCGGTTCTTGCTGCATAGTAACCGCCTGCAAGCGATGAATATCCTTTCTTCCCACCATACCCCTCCCGATCGCTTCCGATCCACATGTTCTCAGACCATATTGAACCCGGATGCCATATCTCGATTAACTCGAACGAAAAACATCTGGGGATCAGTAGAACCTCGAAATGGTTGCCAAATTTCTCGGAAGTGAATAGGACGATGTCGCGTATCTCAGGATAATCTCGTATATCATCAAGCAGCATCTTTCCAACCATGTCATCGATCGCGGTGATCGACCACCGTGTCGGAACGAGCCGTCGCTCTCTTCCGAGCAATCCGATCGAGAATATGCGCGTGATGTGGTGCTGCGAGACGTCCTGCATATACAGCTCACGTATCGAGTCCGCAGCAAGTACGTCGGTGTCAGACACCAAATAATCGATCTTTTCCGGGACTTTTGGGTTCTCTGCAAGCGAGATCTTCTTAATCTCACCTGCAGGACCCATCGGCATCAGCGTACCATCGAATGACACATCCACGCTCACTGGTTTTGTGAACCATACCTCCGTATCCACTGGAGTCTCAGCCATCGCCAGTTCCTGCGATTTCAGCAAAAAATGGTTTTTGGGTGCTTTCGCATCCGTCACATCCATCCGGGCGTATGAACGCACCAATCTAGACCGCAATCCAATAACCTCGTCGATACCCATCTTCAGAAGTTCTTTCGGATCGTCATACCGACGCGCCTCGCCATCCCCCACATTCGGTGGTACTAGAGGTCCTGCAAAGATGTCGGGATAGCCTTTGCGCCCGACAAAAACAGATGGCGGGGACGCTCCGAAGAGATTGTCTGATAGGGGGATCGTTTCAACTGCCTTGAATCGCTCCAGAATCGGGCAGCGCGGTCGTCCACACAACCCCTTTCCCTTGCAGATTACGCATCGATCCATCATTCAGTCATTGATCTGGTATGTAAAATAGATAGCGGTCAAACCATCAAAGCATTTTTAAGTAGTCTGTCATAGTTGGTATATATTCATGAGATTGCGGATAGTCAGTTCTAAAGATGAGATCGGCAAACTGGATGTGGCAGAAGAGCTTGTGCACCTCACATTCAGACCGTCGAACACGGACGTGGTTGCGTTGATAAAGGCATGTCCGAATCTTTTGGTGGTGCACATCCCCAACTCGTACAAGAGAACAATGTCCAAGTCAGCAACGATGTTTTTGTCTGCAAACAACATCAAACTGCTCGTGGGCGATCTGCGCGGGCATCGCAAGGATATTGACCAGTATCACACAGTAAGCGATTCCGTCATCTCAGAGATACTCGATCACCAGAAGAACGGACTTCACAGGGACGAGATCGTTAAAAAAACCGGCAGAACTTCCGGATTGAGTTCGGATCTCATCAATCACATCGTCGATATCAATAGCAAGCGGTTGGATGTTTAGGAGTCGTAACGAAGTATCCGGATTTGTGAAATTCGTGATTTAATATATTTTAGTACAGGGTCAATATCGTATGGGGTATTTAAATGGAACCAACGGTACAAACGACCTGTAATATGTGTTAACCGGTGGCTGATATGGTTTTTAGGGCTCGCCAGAAAATAACCTGTTACAATTTGTATCGCCAGTCCATCCGTCCATCCGTGATAAAATAGGCAAAATGGATCGCAGACTAAGGACGAGGCGATTACCCGCCTCTCCTCGTCTCAGAACGGTACAAGAAAGTTTCCCTTCATACCGCTCAAGCATCTCATAACCCTTTCAGTACCTGGGCAGCAGTTTATTTCCGTTTCTGTGGCATTCCGGTCGTATAATTCCAGCATTCATGCACATAACCCATCCTTCAGTTTATCCCATCTCGTCTTGTACCAGTTGCTTAGTTTCAGAGCCTTTTGCC
>JAYELB010000098.1:0-4344 GCA_034717055.1 Methanobacteriota archaeon | reverse complement strand
GGTTGTGCCACCACAGTATTAAAATAATATTTTTTGGATATTTAAAACCGATATCAGTAGAAATTATGGAAAATAGATGGCGACCTGCGGAATGTGAGACGAATGTACCGACCGGATGATTGGCACTGTCTACAAATCCAAGTGTTTTCTGTAATGATCAGTCTGATGTAGGGTAACACGTTAGACGCGACGACAGAGGTGACACCCTTTGCGACCTTGCGTCTTCGCGTTGAATTGGAAAACAAAAACGACTCTCTGCTAATTCACGTGTGCACACCTTTTTAGTCTTCCGGAGGATATGGTGATGCATGCAAGCGTCAGCGCGATCACGAGTGTGAGGTCGATGGGCACGCGTTTGGTCAGGTTCTCTGGTATCATGATTCTCATGTGACCTCACCCCCGATGATTCTCACGGCTTCCGGAAACTGAGCCACGGGGTTCGCTCAAAGTCCCGGTCGTTGGATTTTATCTCGTATCGTTTCATTTTTTTTGATTTACTCTATTAACAACGCTCGAAAGCCGGCTTGTCGAAAATGCTCGTCTGTTGTCAGTGCGTCCATAACGCCATAACGTTTCATTACGATGAATGAAGTACAGTCAGTAAGCCCCCACCCTTTGTCAATTCGTTTATTATATAGCTCAAACGATTCCGCTAATAGTTCAGATGTGGCGGGAACAACTTCAACATAAGGATTTTTCTTAAGCAAATTAATTATCGATATGGCTTGTTTGCGGAACTGAACTGCCGCAAGTCCATCTGCGATTTCCACTAAAATAAACTCTGTGGATAGCAACGGTAGTCTTTCTTTCACCAACTGTTCCTGCCAAACTACTGCCCTCTTGTGCCATTGGTCTCGAGTATTGACCAGAGCATAAGCATAAGCAGTATCTAAAAATACGAATTTAGCATGTTTCGCCGCTGTCGCTTCCTCTGATTGTTTCACCATCTCGTCTTCCATGTGCATACCAATCATGTTTGATGGAAAGATCGTCAACACCCATATCCGTAGCAATTTCTAAAATTTTGGTAAGTGGGTAGGGCGGTCCCTCTCTCGGCGCTGTCGCTTCAAATATTCTTTCAACAGTCAAAACATAACGTCCACCCCATTCCAGACCCACCGACTCCTCTGGTTTCAGCACCTCACCGTCGAAAACAGCATGCAATGTTTTAATCTCACTCATCTTGCACCTCTGATCATTACACTACTGTGCAACTCGAACCCTCTTAACATCCACCCTTCGCCCCTTCACCAGCCCTACTCACGCCAGCCACAGCATACACCTTCAGCGTCTCTGCCACCAGCACAGCCGACATCATCGGCAAGAATGCCACCCTGACCGTGCGAACAACGATCGGAGCAAGCCCAGGCAACACACCCCACATCCTCATCGACATCACAGCCTCCAATGGGAACAGTGTGACAGTGCCGATCACGCTCCGCGGCGCAACAGGAGTCGCATGTACCGGCGTGAAACTCACTTACGATGTCAGCGTGGTTGCCGTGACCGGTGCCACAGAGGGCGACTTCACAACATTCTTCGGATTTGATGATGAACATGCCGCTGATGGATGGGTGACACTAAACACATACCTCATTTACTCTATTTACCGGTGAGGTGGCAGATGTTCAGCGAAACTACCTGGATTTCATTTGCCACGACAACATGAGTACCAGAGACTTTTTATTGTTTTCCAGTCACCATGATTCCTAGCGGATCTCTGGTATCGGGGGGTGGTGAGCCTAACTTCTTCACACCCACACAAACCGCACCGCAGAGCACGAGAAAGCATGCAGAGAGTTGGAGTTGCTTCGTCTCCGCGGTCTCTGCAACTCGACGGTGAACCGATACAACCAGAACAAATTAAAAAGTGTTGAGTACCACGGATTGCTTCAAATGTTTACGTTAGTAGACGCTGTTACTAAACTCGCCCGGAAGCAAGCATAACCCACCGAACAAAACACCACCAAAAGGATTAATATCATAGCGATGGTACGAATATAACCAGGACGGGTGATTGATGTGCCTCATAGCTATGTGCAAGTTGCAAGCTTGCTCGTGCTTATAGTATCAGCAGCACAGGCAGGAGACGTTGTATACATACGCGATGTCGCATTGGATCCCGGAGATACTGCTATAATCCCCATCAGGATCTACGATGCGACAGGCGTTGCCGCGGTCGGCTTGAACCTGAGTTATGATCCATGTGTGGTTAACCTCACAGGTGCCCATCAAGGCGATTTTACAGGATTCTTTGGATTTGATAACAGGAATGTTACAGACGGGTGGACAAGGATTAACACATATATAACGTGCAGAGACCTGACGGGAGACCTGACGGTTGTGGATGTGACACTTGTTGCTGTAGGTAAGAGTGGAGATGCAAGTCCGCTGAATATAGAAATTTTAGCGATGGCAGACCAGAATGGCACTAATATACACGGAACCACCCGCAATGGAACATTCGGGATACTTGTTCCGGCTCCAGCCGCATCCACATCTACACACTCTGTCGGCGGTGAGACTAACAGCAACAGCAGAGTGCGCACAAACATCGTGATGAGGGAAACAAAATGCATATACGCAAGCAAAGGCAGATCATTCTCGTATAAATTCGAAAAACCGATGAACGATATCGTATATGTCAACTTCACCACCACAATCTATACGGAAGACGTCTGCACTATAGTGGAGATGCTCAAAGGCACATCCGCATCGGCAGAGCCAGATCCTCTCGATAATGTGTACGGAAACACCAACATCGTGGTAGTGTCTCGAGATGTCGCCGAAAGGAACATCCGGGATGTGAACATCACGTTCAAGATCAAACAGAGCTGGATCAGCACCATCGATCCGTCAACGGTCCGGCTGAATGCATATCACAACGATGCATGGCTTCCACTGAAGACCACACGGCTTGGTGAGGATGAGTCTCATGTATATTTTATGGCAGACACTGATCACTTTGGGAGGTTCGCAATAACAGCCAGCAATTCACGCGTGGTACTGACACCGGTTGATAAACCGGCGACAGAGCAGATAGATCAACCACCAGCGCAGGCTATGCCGACAAGACCATCCACAAAGGCAACGTTACCTAGTGCCCCTGGATTTAACGCTTTGTTCGGGTTGATTGGGCTGGTTATCGTATGTTTGCTCAGGCGAAGATAGGTAGACCCGGTTTTCAGAATGTTTCTGGATTGCAGGGACAAAAACCATAGAAACTATTGTCTCAACAATTTAACTCCACTTCGTTATATTCGCGACGTGCGCTCCACTTACTCATATTCGGAAACAGGACTGTGCGCATCGCAACCGTTGTGAACGTAGCCGCCGTCGTAAACTGGAATGCTACACGATACACGCCAACATCTGCATTTTCCATGAAATAACCTATCAGTACGGCGTCTGCGTAACTGAACACAAGACTGCCGCCTGCCGATAAAAAGATCCGGAACGAAAAGGAGAACAAGCTCTTCAGGTGATGCATTCCGAAACGTGCAAACCGCAGGTCAAGAAAACGCAAACCCGCAATTCCGCCTGCGATCATTCCAAAAACAAGACCACGTGCCAGCCCTGCTGCACTGAATCCAAGGACGACAACAGCGACCTGAAATATGATGCGTCCTGCTATGCTCAATAATCCACAAGTCTGATGGACGCCCGTCTTTCCTGAGCCATAATTACCGTTTAATACGTTGCTTGTGAAGACCTCAGCGACCAGCGCCAGAAGCAGCCAGAAGAACATACCGGAACGGTCCATGTCCACGAGCAGCGGGCGGGCTAACAGTAGGGCGCTCACTGATACTGCCAGTAAGATGATGCGCAGCGCGACGAAAGCCGAGAAAAACTCATTTTTGCTCTTGCCCTTCACTGATTCGCTTCACTGCCGTTCCACCAAAGCCGGCGTCGCCAACAAGGCTGAATAAGTTAAAATATGCCTCCGAGAATGAATACTGTACCATATTGAAAACTGGTCCCAAACCGTTTCATCAGACTCGACTTTCAAAAATGCTTTCAAAAATGTAGTGAAAAGCACCATCGGTCAACCCAATCAATTGTACTATCGCGCAGGGCTTGCAAGATTTGGGACCCGTTTGGTCAAAATCAGGTGTGCCCCGGTTGCGAGCGGATGAAAGAGGTATTAAGAGCCAGGACGGTAGTAATATCTTATGAATGTCGCGATCATCGGGACGGGATATGTCGGAACAGTAACCGGCCATGGCGTCACGTTAGGCTTGTGAAATCATAGCTGATCTACTCATTTTTCATACAAAATCCCCCTCCGTCGCCCTCATGTCTCACAGAGGGAAAGGTTAATTTGTGTAGTGTATATACACTACA
>JAYELB010000097.1:0-4344 GCA_034717055.1 Methanobacteriota archaeon | reverse complement strand
AATCTACACAATCATTCAATTACAAGGAGGCTTAGCCAATGGAAACAAAATTCATCTTCTCAAACACACTGGAATGGAACAGTGGATATCAGGCGACCATATCTTTTGGGGACAAGGCAAGTTTTGAGTTTGCCACGCCACCGGAATTCCGTGGTCCGGAAGGCTTTATAAGCCCTGAAGAACTCTTTGTCGCATCTGCGCATGCGTGCGCTCTGACCACATTCATCGCAAAGACAAAGAAAGCCGGCATCAACATCATCTCCTACGAGTCAAGCGCAGAAGGGACGCTTGAAAAGGTGGAGGGAGGGATGATGTTCACAACAATCGTTGTGAAGCCGAGAATAAAGACAGATGGAGACAAGGAAACCGTGAAAGAGATCGTCGCACAAGTCGAGAAAGGCGCTCTTGTCATACGTTCGATGAAGACCGAGGTCACGATAGATGCGGTTATCGAGTGACGAACAATTCATCGATCACCCGCGAGCCCATCGAGTATAGCATCGTATCTGGCAGTTATCCGCTCGATCACATCAGCAGATGCATTGCTGTGTGTGGGGTACGTAATGTCCCCGGTACCGAGGTAATCCGGTGCAACCAGCACTCCGGTCTGCGATATTGTGAATCCGAGATCGTTTAGGATATGGGCTGCCATTTCCGATGCTGGTTTTACCTTGATGTCCAGTTCCGCATCCAGTTTCCGCGATTTTTCATGATATCTCTCTTTCAATTCTTCCAGTTCTGTGACAACCTTCGAAACACCATTCTTCTTGCCATATCTGCTGATCGCTTTTACAGACCCAAGCAGGTCATCAAAGGTGGCAGATGCGATCTCAATGATCTCTCCTGAAAAATTCCCGCGTACCTTGTCTGTATATCCTTTTGAGATCACAAGCACCTGAATATCACTGAACAAAGCAAGATCCTCAGAAGACGGGTTGTACGCACCGACTACAACGTGTGGAATCCCGCACCGACGCAGAAGCGATCCATACATCGGAGTAACTCCGATCCGTGCCTCCATCCTCGACTTAAGTGCATTCCGAATAGCTTCCGGGTCGCTCGAATCCAGACCGAAGTACTCTGCAAATCTATGTGTCGTCGTAAGGAGTTTCGTATGCCCTGTTGGAACGGACCCGATCAGTTCCATCCCGATCAAGTCATGTACATGCGAATAAGCCGAATTTCCACGAATCCTCACGAGATCTGACTGCGTTAATGGCTGGTGGTATGCGATCACCGACAATGTACGAAGTACCGGTGCAGGCAGTTCTTTTGGAGCGAATGACCGCACGTATTCAACGTATTCGGGCACAACCTGCATCAGGTACTCTACATTTCTCGATCTTATGATCTCGATTCCGGATTCCCGCTCCCGGTACTCTTTGACCAATCCGTCTACGATCAGGGATGTCTCGTCCTCTGGTTTGTCGACCAGGTCGCTTAACCGGGTTATATCAACTGCACCGCCTGCAGCGAACAGCGCTGCTTCGATGACCTCTTTTTCGTTCTTCACTTAAGGTTCGTATTCTACCGGATGTGTCTTATCTCTTTTCGTGGGTGGGAGTGTTTTTGGTTTGCGGTGTTACTGAAAAGGTCGTGAACAAAAACCTTCAAGAGGAAAAGAGATATAGTCAGTCGGATGAATGAAATCTTGATTGCGTGATAGCGAGGCGACGGTATGAAGACCACCCACATCATCATAACAGGCAGAGTGCAAGGTGTAGGATTCAGATACTTCACAGTGAGATGCGCAAACGATCTTGGCCTCTGTGGCTGGGTCAGAAACCTGCCCGACGGCAGCGTCGAGACCGCGATCCAGGGGGCTGACGAGAAGATCGAAGAGATGATCGGGCTGCTTAAGCAAGGTCCCGGGGCTGCAAATGTCTCGGGTCTGGAGATGGAAGAAATTGAGTCGGAGTCTGTGTCTGCTGAACTGTCCGGATTTGCCATGAGGTTTTAAATGGATGCCAACCTGACCGGAAAATTGGAAAATATACGGGGATTTTCGATCATCAAGAGCGAAGAGAGTCAGATACTGGTGGATATCAGTGATTTCGGGATGGACGCGTCAGAACTGATCTTCCGTCTCTCCGAGCACGGGATTGAGGTGCACGAGTGTGGCAAAGACTGTATACGGATCGATGCGGAGTTCGTGAACCAGAAACTGATCGATGTGATCAGCAGCGCGATATCCGAGTGGGGGCAAAATCTTGCCAGAAGAAATATGGAGGATGTATTGAAGGGAGGAAGACTCGTGGGCAGAAGAGATTGTGAATATTATCCGTGTCATTTCGAGGGGCAGGACTGTACGTTCTGTTTCTGCCCGTTTTATCCGTGTAACTATGAGCGTACCGGTGGCAAGTATGTCAAAAGTTCGACTGGTGGAATGGTCTGGAGCTGCGTTGACTGCACAATCATCCACGAGCCAGAGGTTGCAGAGGAGATACTTGTTGCGCTGATGGCGCTCAAACCCGGGGAAGATACGCGATCCGTGTTCGAGAGTGTGGTCGTAAAGCACCTGCTCAGTCGTGTTGGTACGAAATCGTGAGATTGACAAACCCAAAACCCAAAAGTACCCGCCGCACCAATAACCCTTGCAACCATGACCCTCATAGAAGCAGAATCAAAATATATCCAGCCCACATACACCCGCCAACCCATTACCCTAACCCGCGGCAGCGGTGCCCGGGTCTGGGACTCGGAAGGCAGAGAGTACATCGACTGCATCGCAGGAGTCGCTGTGAACGTCTGCGGACACTGCCACCCAAAAGTTGTTGAAGCGATCCGGACGCAGGCAGAGACGCTTATACACACCTCGAACCTCTACTACACCGAGCCGCAGATAAAACTCGCAGAGGAACTTAGCCAACTGACCGGACTCGACCGCATCTTCTTCTGTAACTCCGGAACCGAAGCTGTTGAGGCTGCCATGAAACTTGCGCGCCGTAGCACAGGGAGAACCGATTTTATCGCAAGCGAGAACTCGTTTCACGGAAGAACGCTTGGGGCGCTCAGTCTCACGCACACAGAGAAGTACCGAAAACCCTTCGAGCCGCTCATCCCGGGCGTCACATTCGTGAAATATGACGATGCAGCAGCGATTTCCGAAGCGATCACACCGGATACGGCAGCCGTGATACTCGAAGCGGTTCAGGGAGAAGGTGGAATCCACATCGCGTCAGTGGAATATCTCCGCGAGGTGCGGGAGATATGTGACTCAAACGACATCCTGCTGATTATCGACGAGGTCCAGACCGGGTTTGGGAGGACCGGCGCATGGTTTGCTTACGAGCATTACGGGATCGTGCCTGACATCATGACCATGGCAAAAGCCCTTGGCAGCGGATTTCCGATCGGTGCGATGGCATCGCGCGAGGATCTGACATTCGGGCGCGGCGAACACGGCGCAACATTCGCGGGAAGTCCACTTGCATGTGCAGCAGCAGCTGCGACGATTGGTGTGATCAGGGACGAGGGGCTTGTGGAGCGGTCGAGGACGCTTGGCACCCGTCTCCTCAGGGGGTTGCAATCGATTGAGTCGCTCGCTGGAAACCGGGTGCGAGAGGTACGCGGTATCGGGCTTATGGTCGGGATCGACTTCGAGACCGGGTGTGGTGATCTGGTGAACATGGCAAGAGAACGCGGCATACTCCTAAACTGCACTGCCGATACCGTGCTCCGGTTCCTACCGCCACTTGTGATCACGGAAAGTGATCTTGACCAGGTTATGGCTGTGGTTGGGCAGCTTTGAGTCACTAAACCAAAAATGAATTGCAAGGCATCCGGAGGGGTGGAGGTTGGGTGAGATAGGGCATAGAGCAGTACTGGGCTGGGGTGATGAAAACTTCCCATATCCGAGTGAGTTCCACATCCCAAAACCTTGCCATTTTTGTTTCTTTTTTGTCACCCCGTCCCCAATAGACAATCGGTATGTGACGTGCTGAATACGGCGTGTTTCACAAATCTGGATAAGTGATCACCCCTTGTAAGATCTTTGCATCAAGTACTAAACGAAACAAAAACGGGATTGGTTCAGTGTAGTGGTTTCATTAGTCCAATTATTAACACCCCACACCAGTCCAATTCTTTCACGGTGCAAGAAAAAACCAGTAGCAGTCGGTTCAATCCACTTGGGAATATACTTTCACTCCAGTACTAAAATGGAACAAAAATGGGGCCGATTCAGTTTGGAGTACACACATCCTTTCATCACCCTAGGATACACCTATGCCGATATGTTTATGCCGGCAAAGGTAATATCACCACACCATGAGCATTAAAATCAAGGTGAGGCGGTGCAGCAAATTAAGTTTATGCATCACCCTACCTGCGCAAATTGCAAAG
>JAYELB010000096.1:0-4392 GCA_034717055.1 Methanobacteriota archaeon | reverse complement strand
TGTGCGTACGTCTGCCCGTCCAAGCTCCCGATCGTGCAGATAATCAGGTATGGCAAACATGGCGCTGCCGAGATGGAGGCATCCGAATGACATATACAATATCACCATTACCTCATGTGAAGAGCAAGGAGAGTGTGAAGAGTGTGATGTGGGGGACCATCGCTGCACTGGTTCCGATTACGATCGCGGCGATCTATCTCTTCGGACTTCCTGCGCTAACGATCGTTCTTGCAACCGTGGTTGCGGCAGTTGTAACCGAGATTATCATCTACAAGGCGGCATCCCAGCCGATCACCATAAATGACGGGAGTGCCGTGTTGATCGGTCTTTTGCTTGCGCTTATCATGCCGCCAAGCGTCCCGATCTGGGTTCCGATCATCGGAGCCGCGTTTGCGATAGCTGTTCCAAAATACATCTTCGGCGGCACAGGGACGCTGGTGTTCCATCCGACACTGGTCGGATTTGCATTCCTGCTTGCTGCGTGGCCCACGCTGATGGGGGCCGGATCCACGCCAAATCTTGGCGGTTTCTCTGACCTCTTACTCGAGACTGGCGCTGGCAGACTTGTTGAGGCTTCGCCTGCACTAGTCTTGCTCGGCGGTGCATTCGTCCTGTACAAGAAATACGTAGACCGGCGGGTGGCACTCAGTGCCACTATCCTGCTGCTACTCTTGATGCCGATCGTCGGGATGGGTTCACAACTTCCTTACGTGCTAACCGGCGGCTACTTCCTCGGACTGATATTCCTTGCGGCAGACCCGGTTACCTCACCAGTGACAAAGAAGGGCAGACTGGTCTATGGAGTCATGCTTGCCGGGCTGATACTGATCCAGCTCCATTTCAATACTTATTTCGCGGGGATGTGCTTCGCAGTGCTCCTGATGAACGTCTTCAGCCCGCTCATCGACAGAAGCACCATACCAAAGCCGATCGGAGGGAAATAAAATGGCAGAAACAAAAGATTCCACTGTAATGATACTCCTTAAGCTAACTCTCATTGCTGCGGTGGCGGCTGTGGTCCTGACAGCGACTTATGGTGTCACACAGGAACAGCTTGCGAAGCTTGCAGAAGCGGCAGGCGGTCCTGATAAGCAACTGCTCGATATGGGTGTTGTTCCTGGTGCTACCAAGTTCAAATCCGCGGGTGGTGAACTGTGCTACGGGGCTTATGATGGCGGTGACCTGATCGGCTATGGCGCCCTGACTGAGGTTCAGGGTATGCAGGATATGTTAACGCTCGCAATCGGAGTAGATTCTGATTTCGTGGTGACCGGAGTTGTTGTGGTATCGCAGAAAGAGACTCCTGGGATCGGAGATAAGGTCCAGAAAGACGAAGGGTTCACCGCACAATTTGCAGGGGTCGGTCTTGATGGGCTTAAACTGAGCGATGACGGCGGTCAGATCGATGGCATCTCAGGCGCAACGATATCATCCAGATATGTCACCGACGGAGTCGTTGAAATAATTGGAAAGATGCAACAGGAGGTTTCATAAATGGCAAAGAAATCCTTTGTAGGGGAGATAATCCGAGGTATCATCAAGGATAACCCTGTATTCGTGCTTGTGCTCGGTCTCTGTCCGGTACTTGCGGTGTCCACGTCGTTTGCAAACGCGCTCGGCATGGCACTGGCGTTCACCTTCGTGATGCTCGGCTCAAACATCTTCGTCTCTCTTCTGCGAAAGCAGATCCCGCCAGGCGTCAGAATCCCGATATTCATCCTGATCATCTGTACCTTCGTTACGATGATTGATATGATACTTGAGGCATTTCTGCCGCCGATGTACGAGGCGCTCGGGATCTTTGTGCCGCTGATCGTTGTGAACTGCATCGTGATCGGACGAGCTGAAGCGTATGCGAACCGAAATCCGGTGCTGCCCTCAATAGCAGACGGAATCGGTATATCGATCGGTTTTGCAGTGGCCTTGATGTTGATCGGCAGCGTCAGGGAAATTCTCGGAACCGGCGGGTTGAAACTCGTGATGCTCTGGAGTGAGGCAGGTGAACTTGGATTTTACCCGCTCTCATCCATCCCTGGGTTCTCATTCGTCCCCGAGGTTATATCATTCCCGATTGAGCCGGCAACCGTGATGGTCACACCGCCAGGCGCATTCTTAACGATAGCTGCACTGATGCTTCTATTCAAGATCATGAGTGATCGCAAACGGATGAAACAACTTAGAAAGGAGGGTTATGAGATATGAGCGAAGTGTTAATACCCGGACTTATGCCGACGGAGAATCTCTTCCCGATCTTTGTGAATGCGATGTTCACAAAGAACTTCCTCTTGATCATGTTTCTCGGACTCTGTTCGTATGTTGGTCTGACCACCAACTCAGAGACCTCAAAGGGCATGTCGATGGCGGTCACCTTCGTTATGACGATGTCGGCGATCCTCACATGGCCCATCTATCATTATCTCCTGAGCCCTGCAAGTATTATAGGAAAGGATCTGACATTCCTGCGGACGATCTGTTTCATCCTCATCATCGCTTCATTTGTACAGCTTGTCGAGTTCATCATACGCAGGTTCAGCCCACCACTGTACAAGTCGCTTGGGATATATCTTCCGCTGATCGCAACGAACTGCGCTGTTCTTGGTGTGGTGCTGATGAACATACAGGAGGGCTACACTTATGGGGCAAGCATCATATACGCGTTCGCGGCAGGTCTTGGCTACTCATGGGTGATGCTTGCAACAGCGGCTGTGCGAGAGAAGTTGATTATGAGGGGTGTTGACCTCTTCAGTGGCTTCATCGGAGCGTTCTTTGCAGCGACGATGGTCGCACTAATTATTGTCAGTTACTTTTCGGTGGTGAAACTATGACCGTTGATCTTATGAGTTTGCTACCGCCTGCAATTGCTGTGCTTGGCGCACTCGGACTTGCGATGGCAGGGATGCTCGTATGGGCGTCAAAGGCGTTCTATGTCGAGACCGACCCGCTTGTAGATGCGCTGATGGAACTGATGCCAGGTGCGAACTGCGGAGCCTGTGGATACCCGGGGTGCGCTGATTTTGCAGAGCACGTCGTTGCCGGGGATATCACGCCAGATGCGTGCACCTCCTGCGATACCGAGACGTTCGAGATGATCGGAGAGCTGCTTGGAATGGATATCAGCGCAGCAGAGCCCATGTATCCGGTCACGCTCTGCCAGGGCGGAACAAACTGCAAGGACCGATACGATTATATCGGCGCGGACACATGCAGAGCCGCAATCCTTCTTTCAGGCACAAAGAAAGCCTGCTCGTACGGATGCATCGGTCTTGGCGACTGCGTGCGAGCCTGCATGTTCGATGCGATCGAGATTGCGGATAACGGACTTCCGAGAATCAAGAAGTACAACTGCAAGGGCTGCGGCGCATGTGTGACTGCATGCCCGCAACAGGTGTTAACGATTGCAAAGGAGCACGGACCTGTGTATGTGGTCTGCGCATCACACGACAAGGGCAAGTATGTCAAAGAGGTCTGCGAGTTCGGATGCATCGGATGCGGAATCTGCAAGAAGAAATGCCCTGAGGGTGCAATCAAACTGGTGAAGGCGGTTGCCGTGATCGATCAGGAGAAATGCAACCAGTGCGGGACCTGCATCGAGGTGTGCCCAAGAAACGCGATCGTGAAGCTGTGATGGACTCTCAATAGGAGTCCATCGATGCCACTGCCTGCAAGGGCAGGGCATCAGCGGAGGTATAGGTTCCCGAGCGGTTAGATTCAGGCAACGGTGAACACAAAAGGCGGATCAACGCCGAGTTCGGAACAACGATCATCCTGATCCGCCGCTATCTCGGGTTCGTGAGAGGAATTTCACAACCGCGAGATTACACGGTATTTGCGTCAATGCAAAACATATCGCCAAGGAGAGGGGCGGCGCAGCAATTACATGAGATCCTTTTCTGTGCCAGTCCCGAGACTTTGGGGATGTGCTCGATTAACTTTATGTGAGATGGGGGTGTGGCTATTAGCACTGCAAAGGCGATTGTTATGAACAGAGACACCCAGAGATTCCACTCAAATACTCTTTTACGACCGACTATCAGCGTGTGCACACTCCTGATGCTGATTATTGTCGCGGCAGGCGTGGCGGCGGCAGCCATGCCGCCTGTGCCGTACTTCAGTCAGTGCGATTCCCGATGGGAAAGCGACAAACTGGGTGGCGACGGTCCAACAATATGCAGTCAGGGCTGCGCGCTCACATCTGCCGCGATGGTGATGGCATACTACGGCGTGGACACCGATCCGAAGCGGCTGAACAATGCAATTGGGCGTGGGGGCTATGACGCAGGCTATAATATCTACTGGTCTGCTGTCAGGAACGTTTGCCATGATGAGATCAATCAGATCGAGTATTCTCCGGGAACGGTCAAGCCTTTTGACACGACTGTGCTGAACACTCAC
>JAYELB010000095.1:0-4429 GCA_034717055.1 Methanobacteriota archaeon | reverse complement strand
GTCTGTAAATATGGTGTATACCCTGATCCCATCGGTGGATGTGAAGATGGATGTTTCAAAGGGCATCGTTCTTCCTGCGACGGTGGTATTCGTGGAGAGTGATCTGCCAACCGGTCAGATCACGCTTAAAAAAGGCAGGAAATACAAGTACAAAACACAGATAAAGGCACTTGTGAACGGGGATTGGGTGATCTATGCAGCTCCCGGCATGTATGCGGATCTGCGTGTTGTTGGGGGTGATGTAACATCAGCATGGGTCTATGGAGTTTTTGATGCGGCAGAGCCGATTACCAGATATCATCTCAGGGAGGAAGTGTCAGAGGAACAACGAGGCGTTCTGATAAAAATCACAAATAACTGGTTGCAACGGTATAACTCAACCGAATATGAAAAACAAGATTTCAATTGCACGATACTCTCAAGACCTGCTTCAGGGTTTCCTGATATCAATATCAGGTGTTATGGCTGCGAACTATGGAGCTATTTGAATTCGACGTTATCCGACAGGTACTATTTTGTTATCGATGAGGATTTAAACACCAACAAAACCAAAATCAGAAACGTGTACCGCTGGGCATACCAGACCCCCTCCGGATACCAGCAGAAACCGCTATGTGAAGAAATTGCGATGAAAAGTGGCGGAAATGGTGATATGAAGGGATGACGATCCGAACCAGAAAGTTCTACGACTTTAGCATCCACACCGCGCCCGAATGCAGCGACTCACCAGAAGCGATGGCAGAGACTGCGGCAGGATATGGATACGCGGGAATCGCAATAACGAGTCACACGCCGCACCAGCCGCAGAAACCGGAGATGACAAATCATCCCAAAATCGCGGCCTATCCGGAAACCGAGATCGTCGCAGAGAACCCACACCACCCGATGCAGATGATCCGGAAGCATCGCGCAAAGGTGCGCATGTTTTCTATGCACGGCGGAAACGAGAAGGTCAATCGCACCGAGATATTTTCCAACCGTATATTCAGCGACTATGCAGAAGCAAACAGCAGCACCAATCTGTGCAAAGGCTGACACAATTTTGCGATATGGTATCATCATGCCATGGGTAATGCATCCTTTGTTCTATCATGGGCGAATTCTACCATAAGTAAACAGGTAGTTCCTGACAAAAATATGCGAACACCGAGAACTGAACTTGCAACTCTTCCACTGAACGCTTTATTCTCTTACACTGTTCATGGGTCCGGCACCAATGTATCCTTTACAGACCTGTCTCTTGGTGATAATATCACCGAATGGCGATGGAACTTTGGAGATGGGACGCCGGATGAGATATATAATGCATCAACAAATCCGACCCATACGTATGACCTGGCAGGTGTCTATAATGCAACTTTTACCGTCGTCAACGGCACCGGTGGGATGAGTACGCACAGCGAGTGGGTAGACGTGCCTATACCGGGTGATGTCAATCATGATGGAAAACTCTCGGCTGCGGATGCAGTACTCATTCTGCAAATGGCTGCCTGCGGCATCAATATTGATCATGCAGCGGATGTAAATTCGGATAGGGCGATTACCTCGCTTGATGCGCTGATGGTTTCACAAGCTGTGACGAAAGGGGTAAGCAATGAATAAAATCACAAAAGCATCACTGACACTGGTTGTGATTTTCATCACCATCCTGCTGGCTATATTTGTGCAGAGTCTGGTGGATGATAAGAAGGAGTATGTGACCGATCCGGTAATAGCTCATATCCCACTCAGAGCTGACCTTACTTTCTTTGCGCCAGCATTAAATCAGACTGCGGATATCACCTATACTTTGACACCATCAGCAGATGTAAAGGTAAATGTTTCGGAGGGTCTCGTTCTTCCAGAGGGTCTCGTGTTCGTGGAGAATAATCTGCCAACCGGTCAGATCACGCTTAAAAAAGGCAAGAAATATAGATATGGTGCAAAGATAAAAACAGTTGAGATAGGAAATTGGATGATTTATGCTTCACCTGGCGTATATGCGGATGTGGACGTATTCGAGAGGCGGGCATCAGTAGCCATATATGAAGTTAGAGATGCTACAGTACCCCTCACTAGGTATCGCCTTAGAGAGAATATATCAAAGGAGCAACAGGATGCTTTTAAGGATGCTATGAAATATTGGCTAAGAGAGTATGGTTATAACACCCGAAAGTATGGGGAAGAAGAATTTACATGCTCGGTAATATCTCTACACTACGATATTCCATGTTATGGTTGTGAAATGAAATGCTATTCAAATTCGACATTAAGTGATAAGTACTATTTCGTTATCGAAGAAGATCAGCACACCAACAAAACCAAAATCAGAAACGTGTACCGCTGGGCATACCAGACCCCCTCAGGCTACCAGCAGAAACCAGTATGTGAAGAGGTTATGACGAATGCAATGGGGTGAGTAATGAATAAAATCGCAAAAGCATCACTGGCACTGGCTGTAATCTTTATCGCCATATTGCTTGTCATATTTGTGCAGACCGGATGGCAGTATGGAGCGGACAGATCTACGTACCAGGCAACGACACCTATACATTTTACGTTGCGAGCGAAGATGGAACTGTTGATATGAAGATCAACCGCACCGACATATTTTCCAACCGCATATTCAGCGACCATGCGGAAGCAAACAGCAGCACCCACCTGTGCAAAGGCTGGCACAATTTTGCGATATGGTATCATCATACCACAGGCAATGCATCCTTTGCCCTGTCCTGGGCAAATTCTACCATGAGTAAACAGGTAGTTCCTGACAAGAATATGCGAACATCAAGAACTGAACTTGCGAGTCTTCCGCTGAACGCTTTATTCTCTTACAAACTTGGGTTCAGCACCAATGTATCCTTTACAGACCTGTCTCTTGGTGATAATATCACCGAATGGCGATGGAACTTTGGAGATGGGGCGCCGGGTGAGACATATAATGCGTCAACAAGTCCGATCCATACGTATGACCGGGTAGGCGCCTATAATGTAACTTTGACCGTCGTCAACGGCACAGGTGGGATGAGTACGCACAGCGAGTTGGTAGATGTGCCTATAAAGGGTGATGCCAATCATGACGGAAAACTCTCGGCTGCGGATGCAGTACTCATTCTGCAAATGGCTGCCTGCGGCATCAATATTGATCATGCAGCGGATGTAAATTCGGATAGGGCGATTACCTCGCTTGATGCGCTGATGGTTTCGCAAGCTGTTATGAAAGGGGTGAACGATGAATAAAATTACAAAAGCATCACTGGCACTGGTTGTGATTTCTATCGTCATCCTGCTAGCCATATTTGTGCAGAGTCTGGCGGATGATAAGAAAGAGTATGCGACCGATCCGGTAATAGCTCACATCCCACTCAGAGCCGATCTTGGTTTTCCTGAGGAACCAATACTAAATCGGACTGTAGATGTCATATATACCTTAAATCCGTTGGTAGATATGAAAGTAAACGTTTCAGAAAGTCTCATTCTTCCAGAAGGGATCGAGTTTGTCGAGAATAATCTACCAATTGGTCAGATCACGCTTAAAAAAGGCAAGAGATATAGGTATAGTGCAAAGATAAAAACAGTTGAGATCGGAAATTGGATGATCTATGCAGCTCCCGGCGTGTATGCGGATGTGAGTATATTCGAAGACCGAGCATCAGTGGGTATTCGGAAGGTTTTCAAAGCTACTGTGCCCCTCACTCGATTCCATCTTAGAGGGAATGTATCAGATGGACAGCGGGATATTTTGATGAATACTACGAAAAATTGGCTGCAAAAGTGTGGCGTGCGAGAATATGTAAGAGAATTGTTTAATTGTTCAAGAATAGGTGGAAGTCATATTATTCCATGTTATGGATGTGAACTGAAATGCTATTCAAATTCGACACTTTGTGACAGGTACTATTTCGTTATCGAAGAAGATCAACACACCAACAAAACCAAAATCAGAAACGTGTACCGCTGGGCATACCAGACCCCTTCAGGATATCAGCAGAAACCAGTATGTGAAGAGGTCATGGCGAATGCAATTGGGTGAGTAATGAATAAAATCACAAAAGCATCACTGGAACTGGCGGTGATTTTTATCGCCATCCTGCTTGCCATATTTGTGCAGACCGGATGGCGGTATGGGGCGGACAGATGTACATACAAGGCAACGACACATACACGTTCTACGCTGCGAGCGAAAAGGGAACTGTTGATATGAAGATCAACCGCACCGACATATTTTCCAACCGTATATTCAGCGACCATGCAGAAGCAAACAGCAGCACCAATCTGTGCAAAGGATGGCACAATTTTGCGGTATGGTATCACCATACCACGGGCAATGCATCCTTTGTTCTATCATGGGCGAATTCTACCATGAGTAAACAGGTAGTTCCTGACAAAAATATGCGAACATCAAGAACCGAACTTGCAAGTCTTCCGCTGAACGCTTTCTTCTCTTACA
>JAYELB010000094.1:0-4433 GCA_034717055.1 Methanobacteriota archaeon | reverse complement strand
TAGAGGGTGGCTTGCTGCTGTTTTTGCTGTTCTTGTTCAGCTGATCTTGCAGGGCTTGTAACTGATCTTGCATGGTCTGTAATTCCCAAGAGAGGTAATCGCATAGTTGGATGATAGCCTCTTCCCCCTGCTGGTAAGCGGCATGAATCTCATCGTGAGTGGGTCTATACACCGTATCTCCATCCATCAAACGAAATGTTTTATTCACGACCATTGCAATGAGAAATATAATCTCATTAATAATAAATTTTGCGGTGGTGGGGGTGAGTAGTTACTAGGGATGTTTGAAAGTCAAGTATGAGTTGGATTACACCCATTAGACTCTTTCAATTCAATTTGTTCGTCACGAATCTATATCCATGTAAATGAATCGGCCCAATCACCGCAATCACACATCCGATCATCGATAACTCGTGGTGTGTGCGTGTGCCCCATGATTACCCGGCAATTGCATTCCTCTTTATATTTAAACGCTCCCCTGTGGATTCTTTGAACCGCTTGCCTATACACGCCATTTAAATTCACCATTTTGGACGGATAGCGCACGAACCGCTGACATGCATCAGGGAGATGTTTGCATACCTGTCTGCTGACCCACCATGAACCGTTATAACGATGGCAGATATCAAACTCCCACCCATGTGTGATATGGATGTCTGGTTCGGAATCGCAAGGAATAACCATATCCTGGTAAGTGGCAAGATCATCCACGTGCTGATTGATCATATAATCATGATTGCCGATCAGATACGCGAAATTAATATCTTGATCCACGAGGGTCTGTCGCAACAGTTGATATGTCGGATGGTTGCGGATTTCATCCCATTTAGACTTCCATAGATCGAGAATGTCTCCCGCGAAGATAACTTTCTCCACTTTTGGTAACGTTTTTTCGATAAAGTGGTCTAAAGCAGGGTAATTTACAGCACCATCCCCGATATGCATATCACTTACGACGATTTGCATAGTATTACATCATCCCCTCATTATATATGTTTTCCTATGAACCGACAATAACAATAAAAACAACGCTAACACTATGGTGGCGAGACATCCCCTCTGCCAGGTACGATTATCCTGCATCATATATTCCGCACCTGCACTCACGCCCGGATACGCATGGTACACTTCCGGATTATTGCCGCAGTCGCTGTGGTTCAGATATTTGAGTGTTGAACTTTAAGACTGATGGAGACGGACTTATTGATACCGGAATCACAGGAGATTAAAATGAAACCGTACATCATAAAGGATATAGCACTTGCAGACGAGGGTGCACAGCGGATCGAGTGGGCACGGAGGCACATGCCAGTGCTTAATAAGATTAGGGAGCGATTCGAGGAAGAACGCCCGCTTGAGGGGATAAACGTCGTTGCATGCCTGCATGTAACTGTTGAGACCGCTAACCTGATAACAGCACTTCAGGCAGGTGGCGCAAATATCGCACTCACCGCATCAAATCCGCTCAGCACACAAGACGACGTTGCTGCGGCGCTTGCAGCAGACGGGACGCACGTGTTCGCTGTCAAGGGGGAGAATGAGAAGGAGTATTACGAGTGCCTCGAGGAGGCGCTTAGGATAGGTCCGCATGTCACGCTCGATGACGGCGCAGACACGATCGCACTCCTGCACAGCGATCATTCCGAACTGCTTCCTGGTGTCATCGGCGGCTGTGAGGAGACCACGACCGGCGTGATACGGCTGCGAGCGATGGCAGCAGACGGTGCACTTCGCTATCCAGTGATCGCTGTAAACGACGCCGAGACCAAGATGATGTTTGACAACCGGTACGGCACCGGGCAGAGCACGATCCACGGGATCATGAACGCAACAAACGTACTATTCGCTGGAAAGAACGTTGTCGTCGTCGGATACGGCTGGTGTGGAAGGGGCGTCTCCATGCGTGCGAAGGGGCTTGGCGCAAACGTGATCGTTGTCGAGGTGAACCCGAGAAAGGCGCTTGAGGCTGTGATGGATGGATACCGGGTGATGCCGATGGCGGATGCGGCACGTATCGGCGATCTCTTCATAACGGTAACAGGCGACATGTCGGTGATCCGGACTGAACAATTTGAGCTGATGCGGGATCAGGCGATCGTTGCGAACTCAGGGCACTTCAATGTCGAACTCGATCTTCCGGGGTTGTCCTCGGTTGCTGTTGGGATCAGCGAGGTGAAGGAGGATGTCATGGAGTATCTACTCGCAAACGGCAACCGGATATACGTGCTGGCAGAGGGGCGGCTTGTGAACCTTGCATCTGCATTCGGGCACCCGCCTGAAGTCATGGATATGAGTTTTGCGAATCAGGCGCTCTGTGTCAGGCACATCGTAAAGCATGGCGAGGGGCTTGCAAATCAGGTCTATCATGTACCGGTCGAGATCGACGAGGAGGTTGCAAGCCTGAAACTCTCTGCGATGGGGATAAAGATCGAGACATTGACGGCAGAACAGGATGAGTATCTCCATTCATGGACGCTTGGAACGTAGGTGCAGGTACAGGGAGATGCAAGTGAAGGAATTGCTGTTAAAGGAGATTGAGAGAGTTCCTGAGGAGCGACTTGTGGAGTTGTTGGATTTTACACTCTTTTTAGAGGCGAAAGCGTTGCAAGAAGGGGTGGAAACGGCAATTGCAAGCGAGACGTCTCTTATGAAGGATTGGCTAAGACCTGAGGAGGACGAGGCTTGGCAGGATTTGTGAAAGGAGATGTGGTAGTTGTCCCATTTCCGTTTTCGGATTTGACACGTTCGAAAAGACGTCCTGCTCTGGTCGTTGCCGAATTGGAAGGAGATGACCTGATTCTCTGCCAGATAACCAGTCAGCGGATCAGGGATGGATATGCGGTTTCAATCGAGGAGAGCGACTTTGAGGATGGAACGATCAGGCAGAAAAGCAATGTGCGACCAAATCGTATATTCACAGCGGATCGGCACATCGTCTTGTATCGTGTCGGTCACCTGAACTCGAGCAGGATCGGTGAGGTTATCGATAGAATAATGGATATTTTACGGCAATGAATCACGCAAACGTCGGTCGCACTCGAAAAAACGAGATGAGAGCGACAGGATCGGGCAGCTCCATTCGTGGACGCTTGGAACGTAGGTGCAGGTGCCGGGAGATGAAAGTGAAAGAAAAGTGACAGGGGGTTTACCCCCCTTTCACGATTCGTACACCGGAGCGATCCGGATATTGAGGTGAAAATGGACTGTCTCGAACTCAGAAACGTCATAGATCGTGGCGAGGATACGTTTAATCAATTTAAGACCAACTTTCACAGCATAGATAAACTTGCGGTAGAGATTTGCGCTTTTGCTAATTCTGACGGTGGAAGTCTATACATCGGAATATCAGATAGTGGGGACATGGAAGGGCTCAGTAAAGAAGATGTGAATCGGTTAAACCAATGGATTTCCAGTACATGTTCTTCAAAAATTGCACCTCCACTCTTTGTTGAAACGGAGATCTTAATCTGTGATGGCAAGAGGATCCTGGTCGTCCATGTGCCGAAAGGGAGTAACAAACCTTATGCAGTGAATACAACTGAATTCTTGGTAAAAAGCGGGGCAGATAAAAGAAGAGCAACAAGACAGGAACTTTTGCGGCTTATGCAATCATCTGGCTTTCTATTTGCTGATGAAATTGAGACCGGTGCAGGAGTCGAAGATTTTGATGAGGATTACTTCAAACGTTTTTATGAGCAATATTATACAGAAAAAGTAGAAGATATGGATGTTCCTCTTGAGAAATTGCTTGAAAACCTCAGACTCGTTAAAAATGGGCAACTGACGCTTGCAGGACTGTTGTTATTTGGTAGGTCTCCTGAGAGGGTGAGACCACAATTCGTTATAAAGGCAACCTATTACAAAGGTAATGATATTCATTCAAATGAATACAACGATAGTGAGACGATAGAAGGGAGACTTATAGAACAATTCGAGTATGGTGTCAGTTTCATACGGAGAAACCTTAGGGGTCTTCAGAAGAACAGGAATATAAACGCACCTCCGGTACTTGAAATCCCGAAAGAGGCTTTTATGGAGGCTGTGGCAAATGCAATCGTCCACAGAGACTATTTCATAAATGCACCCATATTCATTAATATCTTTAAGAACCGGTTGGAGATAATAAGTCCGGGAATCCTTCCAAACACTGTTACTGAGGAGAACCTGCGGTATGGAGTTCACATCGAAAGAAACCCCACGATTCTTTCATTTCTGGAAAGGGACAAAAAGTTCAGGTACAGTGGACGAGGCAGCGGGGTTCCGAGAATGATAAGGCTATGCAGGGAAGAGGATATTAAACTCGATCTGGTGAATGATAGGGATAAACAGGTATTCAAGGTTGTTTTTCACAGGATACCAGATGAAGACTAAAGAATATGTATACAAATAAAGTTAATGGGTTGCCCGATTGCATCAAACTCGTCGTGGACAAG
>JAYELB010000093.1:0-4450 GCA_034717055.1 Methanobacteriota archaeon | reverse complement strand
CACGGTGCAAGAAAAACCAGTATCAATCGGTTCAATCTACTTGGGAATATACTTTCGCTCCATTACTAAAATGGAACAAAAATGGGACTGATTCAGTTTGGAGTACACACATCCTTTCATCACCCTACAGCTGTCCCCTCCACAAAATCCCAAAACTTTAAAAGAAACAATATCTATTCATATGTAGGAGAGGAAAATGCCCACCTATACCAGATGTATACGACCACAGAGTATTGACCCTGTATTGTTCACCAACCGGGAGGGCGAATACCATCATACCAAAGAGATTTTGAGGAGCGTCATACTCGCCAGGGGGGAGGAAGAACGACGGCTGATGATCCATGGTGATCGTGGGACCGGCAAATCCATACTTCTCAGAAAGGTCTTATCTCATTTGAAGCATGAAATCGATTTTATTTCCGTTATTGTGGATGGCAAGACCAGCATGAACGCGGAAGAATTGTTGCGAGACATCTGTGAGAATCTTGCTTCGGAACTGAGGGACGAATATAGTGAGAATGAGAAGGCGATCTGCGAAATAAGTTATCTTGACGAGATGTCTCGAGTGAATACAGTGACCAGAGGCTGGGCAAGAAGCAGAGCCGAGGAAATTGAAACTACTACAGGAGCGGAGATTGGCATACTCAACTTCTTTAAGTTGAGGATGGGGGTGGGAAGTAGAGCGACTGGAACAGAAGAGTTGACCGGGACTGTTGAGATAGAGATCGATTCCAGATTCTTGAGGCAGTTGATCAGCCATGTTATCGAAACCGTATCTGCTGATCGGGATAAGGAGGTCGTCATCGCAATCGACAATCTCGACCAGATCCATGACAAAGATCAGATCGCCGAGTTTGTTCACGAGATATTCAAGCATAGAAAATCGCTGCTAATCGCGGTACTCAGAAGCGAAGCCACAACTTTTGAATTTCACCGCAGTTTCCGTGACCCTATCGTAGTCGGGGATTTGTCCGGAGACGCACTCAATGAGATTTTAGTCAGACGACTGGAGAATTGTCCCGAGAAGGAGATTCTGGAACAAAAATTGCCGCCCATCGCTGAAGAATTGCGGAGGATAACAGGTAATCCGCTTTCATTCCTCACATGGGTTCATTTCCTCTGCAATAACAGTGAGTTAAACCCGGCAACCCTGCTGGATGACCTTAAGAGCTTTATATCTAATTTTTATGGATTCGATCCCGAAGAAGTATCCGTTATCAGTAAGTTCTTCTTAAGTAGGGAGAATCCATTCCTGAAGAGAGGTGAGATCGTAGATCAATCAGGGGTCTCGGAAGGGGATTATGATGCGATGATCGAGAATGACATTCTTGTCCCTGACGACCTCTATACGCCGCAGAAGTATCGGATTTCGCCAGACCTCGCTTTTTTCAAGCTTGACCTATAAGAAAAGGTACTGGCAATGAAGGTATTCCAAACACCGCTCTTAAGGAATTTTCAGATAAACCCTGCTTTATTAGAGACTCCCCAGACGTTGCCGTTCGATATGCCCGCGGATAAGAAGGATGATATAATAAGCCTCCTGCTCTGGGGTATGGATGCTTACCATCCCGATTTCTTAGCTCTGGATTATAAAGAGATGGAAAGTGCGGCCGGAAATCGTCACGTAGAGCGAATAAAAGGAATAACCGTGGATAAGAGCACTCTTCTCTCTATTTCAGTCAGAAGTGAGAAGGAACTGAGAAGCGCATTGAAAGCCGGAAGGCGGATTCCATCGTTGATGATGGTGATAGATATACTGGATCCGGAAGTGCCAGCATCGCGGAGATGGCTTTTCCAATTGAAGAATGCGGCGGTGGACGCCATCAAAAAGACCATCTACGAAGACAAACGGATCGATGAAACGCTTCTGGATGGAGGTGCTTTTGACTTTGCTCTCAAGAACTTCGAAGACCCGATCGACACGGTTGAATTTCTGGATCTGGTAATTTCAGCCAGATCCGAGGATAAGGGGGTGGAGGAGGCTATCGATGAGGCGTTTATTGCGATGGTTAGCGATAAGCTATCGATATTGAAAATTAATCAAGTCAAAACCCTTCTCTCTCTCGTTGTTACGGACAGCGTTCCGGATATCCGGAGGCGGACTGCACTCTCCGAAGAAGCGATCAGCAAAGCGATCGATGGCCTGCAGCTACGGGGTCTGGTTCATAGCCGTGGTGAGACGCTTGTTTTACCGCTTTATCTAAGGAATCTTAAAAAACCTGGCCTACTCATAGGCGTGATGGAGTGGATGGCTGGCAAAATGGAAAGAGGAAGATTTGGCGAGATAGAGGAATTGTATTTCGGAATATTAAAGGAGATCAAACCGAAGGGAGAGCTGATTGAGCAGCCCGTGATTAGGGTAGAAACGACGCGGGCGATAAGTTATCCATTTCTGGAGATGGAGGAGCTATATACTCTGGTAATTTTACTTAAGGCGCCATTTATGAGGGATGTAGCAAAGGAGATTGAAAATTCCGATAGACTGATTGAGATTGTGGACGAAGTGCTGTTTAAAACTATCGACGATCAGATTCGCGGAATCGCTCTCTCTGTGCGGGCACTGGCGTATATGAAGAAAGGCTGTTTGAAAGAGTCGAGGAGAGACATTGATGAGGCTTATAAATCCAATCCTGAGGTTTTAAATCTTTTAGTACCGTTTTATCTCAGTTATGGTAACCTCTATCGGGACTGGGTAAAGTATAAGGAGGCCGCGGAATGCTACGACCGTGCTCTGAAATTGACAGAGAGAGCGGGGGATGAAGTAGGAATTGCTCGGGCATTGATCGGCATTGCAGAGGTTCGTTTAGGGCAGGCTAATTACAAGGAAGCTGAGGAATTGGTTAAAGACGGGATGAAGATCGCTGAAGGGTTGGGGAAATCCGGCAAAAGGGTAGTTGCCCGAGCTCTTAATACGCGGGGTGGTATCCAGCAGATGATCGGGGATACCAGCTCGGCAATAGCGTATTACGAGCAGGCACTCTCTGTTAGCAGGGTGGTGTACGGTGACAGACATCCTGACGTGGCAACATACCTCAACAACATCGGCTTGGCATGGGGTGACCTCGGCGATCCAAGAAAGGCGATTGAGTACTATGAGAAGGCTCTCTCGATCGACAGGTATATGTACGGTGACAGACATCCTGACGTGGAAACATACCTCAACAACATAGGCTCGGCATGGCATGCACTGGGCGAGCATAAGAAAGCGATTGAGTATTATGAGCATGCTCTCTTGATTGATACTGAGGTGTATGGTGAGAGGCATCCTGTGGTGGCAACATACCTCAACAACATAGGATCGGCATGGGGCGACCTTGGCGATCCAAGAAAAGCGATTGAGTATTATGAGCAGGCTCTCTCGATTGATACTGAGGTGTACGGTGAGAGGCATCCTGTGGTGGCAACACGACTCAACAACATTAGTGGGGCATGGTATGCACTCGGTGATTCGCGACGTGCGAAAACATGCCTTCAGCAGGCGTACAGCATATTCCAAGAGTTCTATGGCGATGAGCATCCGCGTACCCGGAAGGCAAAGAAGTCGTTGGATGCCTTGAACAAGTGAGAATCGCCCGATCATGCCCCGTAGAGAAATACCCCACCCCAAAGTGATGCATGAAACGATTTTGCGCCAATACGCCGTGGTGTACCCCCTCCAGAAGCATCAATCCGCCGGAAAATCTTCGCTACAGCCACTCAAATCTCAACCGTCCCGTCAAACACCCGCACAGCCGCACCCTCCATGAACGCCTCGCCATCAGCCGCTAATGATATGCGCAAGGACCCTCCCGCCGTATGCACAACCACCCGGTCGCCGGTCTTCCCGATTCTGTGCGCAACATACGCGGATGCGACCGCGCCTGTGCCGCAACTCAGTGTCTCGCCCTCGACACCGCGCTCATACGTCCTGATCGTGATCTCGGAAGCGTTCTCGATCCTGACAAAGTTCACGTTCGCGCCCTTTGGGAACACGGGCGCATACCTGATCGCTGGCGCAATCTCGTCGATCGGGATATCCAAATCGTCCACTAAGATGGCCGCGTGTGGAACGCCGGTATCTATAGAATAAACCTCGTATCCCTCGAGATGTTCGATGCCGCATGCCGATGGTGTACCCATATTCACTTTTATCCATTCAGCGTCGATATCGACCTTCATTATGCCTGCAAGCGTCTCGACGGCAGAAGCCCCTGCTATGTAGCCCTCGTCGATCGCGTACCGGACAAGACATCGTATGCCGTTTCCGCACATCTCCGCCTCGGATCGGTCTGGCTGGAAGAGTCGCATCCTGATGTCTGCGCAATCGGACTTCATGAGGAAGATGACGCCATCTGCGCCGATCCCGAATCTGCGGTCGCAGTAGGTGGCAGCGAAACCGGGTTTGTCCGGGATGACCTCGCCAGCGTATTCGTCGATTAAGATGAAGTCGTTTCCGTTTCCGTGTAGTTTG
>JAYELB010000092.1:0-4458 GCA_034717055.1 Methanobacteriota archaeon | reverse complement strand
TTGCGCATTTCATAACCCTTTTTGTACCTGGGCAGCTGTTTGTTTCTGTGGCATTCCAGTCGTCTGGTTTCAGTATTCATGCACATAAACTATCCTTTAGTTTATTCCATCTCGTTTTATACCAGTCACTCAGTCTTAGAGCCTTCTGTCTGAGTTTCCTCAACTTGAAGTACTCAGAATCCGGATATAGATAAGTGATCACCTTGTAAGATCTTTGCATCAGCACTGAACGAAACGTAACCACTCAGGTATGTTGATTGGTCGCCCGATTGTGATTCTGCACTTTCTGGCAAGAACGACAACCGCAGAGGGTGCAGAGAAACGCTAGAAGTTTAACCGTTTATTTTCCCTCTACGTCACTCTGCGTACTCTGCGGTTAAATTCCCGGTTTGGTTACAGTACTCCCCTCATTCTGGGTAGTTCCTGCACAGTGAAGTCCCCTGATAGTGGTTTTAGGTACCTGAGTAGTTACAACGTAACAACTCACCTTTTGGAAGTAAGGGTACCGATAACGAAAAACCGTTTATTTCCATCTATTTTTCAACTTATGATTATTTTTCAATTGATTCTTATGCTGCTGATTTTTATTAGATCATTAAAGAAATATAACATTAAAGATTAAATTTTGTAGTCGCTAGCTACCGCTTCCTAAACGTGAGTAGTTACTTTCTCTCCAGTACTAAAATGGAACAAAAATGGGACCGATTCAGTCTGGGGTACACACATCTTTTCATCACCCTAGATCTAAGCCCCCACCACATTTCTTCAATCGCCCGAAAGAAAATAAAACTTTCACAGAAACCTTCATAATTCCCAAACCAAGATCAGATCACAGGAGACCACATAATGGAAACGATTACCGCAAGATACGATGCAAAAACCATAGAAGAATCGATACAGCAATTCTGGGATGATAACGACACATACACACGCGTCCGGTACCTGCGAAAAGACAAAAAGACATTCTTCTTCGTGGATGGCCCTCCATACACCACAGGACACATCCATCTCGGAACCGCGTGGAACAAGATCATAAAGGATACGATCCTGCGGTACAGGTCTATGTGTGGGTATCACGTCATCGATCGCGCCGGATGGGATATGCATGGGCTCCCGATCGAAGTGAAGGTCGAAGAAAAACTTGGGTTCAAGACAAAAAAGGATATAGAAACGTACGGGATGGATTCATTCATATCTACGTGCAAGGAGTTCGCAATACAGAATATGAAGGAGATGACGGGTCAGTTCAAGCGTCTTGGCGTGTGGCTTAACTGGGACGACCCGTACATGACGCTTTCGCAAAAATACATCGAATCGGTCTGGTGGACGCTAAAGAAAGCGCACGAGAAGGATCTGCTCGAGAAAGGTCTTCGTGTGGTGAACTGGTGCCCGCGATGCGAGACCGCGATTGCCGATTCCGAGGTCGAGTACGGTGATCGGACAGATTCGTCGATCTATGTCAAATTTCCGGTGCTGGATGAGGTGGATACGTTCATCGTTATCTGGACAACGACTCCATGGACTATTCCTGCAAATATCGCGGTTGCTGTGCATCCTGACTTCGAGTACTCGAAGGTACGGGCGTACAGGGATGACAAAAGTGAGATACTGATCTTTGCTTCCGATCTGGTAGACCAGGTGCTGCGGGAAGGGAGGTATCAGGATTACGAACTTCTCGATGTCTGTCGCGGAAGCGATCTGGTCGGGATGCGATATAACCATCCGCTTTCAGATATCATCCCAAAACAGAACGAATTTATACACAGCGTCTTTCCGGCCGAGTTTGTGACCACCGAGAACACCGGGTGCGTGCATATCGCACCGGGTCACGGTATGGATGACTTTGAACTCGGATCAAAGTATGGACTTCCTGCTTTCTGCCCGGTGGGGCCTGACGGGAGGTACACGGCAGACGCCGAGCCATACGTTGGCGTCTATGTTAAGGACGCAGACCAGACCGTTATCGATGATCTTGATGCGCGTGGGCTCTTGCTTGCAAGCGGAAAGATCGTGCATAGGTACGGGCACTGCTGGAGGTGCAAGACTCCGATTATCTATCTTGCAACCGAGCAGTGGTTTTTAAAGATTTCAGAGCTTAAGGATGCGATGCTCGATGAGGTCGCAAAGGTGAGCTGGTATCCCGACTGGGCAGGATCTGCGAGGTTCCGTGATTGGGTATCCGGAGCGCGGGACTGGTGCATATCGAGGCAGCGGTACTGGGGCGTACCGATCCCGATCTGGGTCTGTGACTCGTGCGGTGCGTATGAGGTGATCGGGACCCGCTATGAACTCGAGAAGCGTGCGCCGGAATCTTCCGTGCCACCAGACCTGCACAGACCCTGGGTCGACCAGGTCACATTCGAGTGTGAGTGCGGTGGAACGATGCGGAGAGCAGAGGATGTCTTCGATGTCTGGTTCGATTCAGCAGTTGCATCATGGGCGACGCTTGGGTACCCACGCGATACTGATGCGTTCGATGCAATGTGGCCGCCTGACTTCATCGTGGAAGGGCATGACCAGACCCGCGGGTGGTTCTATTCGCAGCTCGGCGCAGGAATGGTCGCATTTTCGCAGATTCCATACAAAAGCGTGCTCGTGCATGGGTTTACGCTGGATGAGGCAGGAAGCAAGATGTCAAAGAGCCTTGGCAACGTGGTTGCTCCTGCGACCGTGATCGAGAAGGTTGGGGCTGATACGCTGCGCATGTACGTACTATCCACGAACGCGCCCTGGGACGACCTGAAGTTTAACTTAAGCGAGGTCGAGACCGTGCACCGCTTCATAAACATCCTCTGGAATGTCTACAGATTCCCGCTGCCGTACATGATCCTCGATCGCTTCGATCCCGCGGCAGATTCAGTCTCGCTCGAATCGGTGCGTGATGCTCTGAGGCCCGAGGATCGCTGGATCCTATCAAGGGTGAACTCACTCGTACGCGATGTTACGTCTGCGATAGATGAATACAAGCTCCACACCGCGACCCGTGCGATCATCGAGTTCGTGCTCGACGATCTCTCGAGGTGGTACATCCAGTTGATCAGGCCGCGCACATGGACCGAAGCGGAAGATCCCGACAAACTCGCGGTTTACAGGGTGCTTTACGATGTGGTAACGACTGTCACACGTCTGATTGCCCCGGTAATGCCGTACCTTGCAGAGGCGATCTATCAGAACCTTGAGGGTGGAGAATCAGTTCATACATGCGATTGGCCCACTCCTGACCAGAGCCTGATCGATCCGCAGCTTGAGGAGGATATGGCAGAGATAAGAAGGGTCGTGGAAGCGGTTGCAAACGCAAGACAGGCAGGAAAGAGAAAACTCAGGTGGCCCGTGCGCCGTGTCGTGATTGCGCCAGCAAGCGAAGAAGTGGTGCATGCCGTCGGATCGCTCGAAGGTGTGCTCTTGGAGCAGGCTAACGCAAAGGCTATCGTCATGCTCGGCGTTGGCGAGGAATGGGACGAACTCGGCGTTGAGACCGTCCCTGATATGGCGAAACTTGGTCCCGCGTTTAAGAAGGATGCGGGGGTTGTTGCGGATGCTATCAGAGGGGCTGATGCGAGCGCGATTAAGGATGCGATCGAGGCGACCGGAAGCTACGATCTTGATGGGATACTGATAACAGACGAGATGGTCAGTTTCGAAAGAACAGTCCCCACGTTCGCTTTTGCGTCCGAATTTGCTCACGGCATCGTGTATGTCGATGTCTCGCTGACGCCGGAGATCGAGGCAGAAGGGTACGCGGCAGAGGTGATCCGCCGCATCCAGGATATGCGAAAGGAACTTGATCTTGAGGTGAATGACTGGATCCGGGTCGCGGTCGAGCTATCTGATGAACGGATCGCAAGTCTCTTGCAGGGCATGGAGAGCTTCATCGCAGAAGAGGTTCGTGCAGAGGAGTTATCGATTGGTGATGCCGCTGCAGTAGGAGATCTTGTGAAGGACTGGACGGTCGAAGCTATGGAGATGCGAATCGGTGTCGGAACCTGACTTTGGAGCGGAGATACGAGCGATCCGGTCTGGGAGACTCCAATGTTATAAGGAGGAAGGAGTTGAATAAAATAAAAGAACTGGAAGGAGGAAAGAAAATGGAAGAAGAGCGAGCAAATGGGCTGTACTTGGAAGAAATTCGCCAGACATTAGCAGGACTATCTGCGTTTCCTGAACATTACCGGGCAGAAGTGCCGGGAGGGTGGCTTGTCCTGTCTGTGTTACATCTGTCAGATAGAGCTGGAACCGGTATTACCTTTTTCCCAGATCCTCATCACGAATGGACCGTCAAAGCAGACGATGATTAGGGGAGGGATGCAGGTCAGGAGATGGAGGGAGAAGGTGGCACGCTTGTGGTGGTTGGAGAGTAGCTGAGGTAACGATGAAACAAATAGTAAAAGAAGTCGGAGAACTGGTAAAAAAGGAGTTTAACGTAGAGAAGGTGATTTTATTCGGCTCTTTTGCTTCCGG
>JAYELB010000091.1:0-4472 GCA_034717055.1 Methanobacteriota archaeon | reverse complement strand
CCCGTACTTCGTCTTTGAGATGAATGCGTACCCTGAGACGCGCTCTGAAAGGGTGGCCGCACCCTGATCACACACAAAGACACATACGCCACAGCCCTCGCAGCGTGTCGGATCGACTGCGTAACCGGACCCGGTAACGCCTGTGAAAAAATCTCCGTCCCGGGCGTCGACGCCGGAGGTGTTATCGGATATTGCCTTGAACCTGCACGCTTCTTTGCATGTTCCGCATTCTATACATTTCGATTTATCAATTGCTGCAACGTTTAATCCTTTGAACTCCTCCTTTGTAACGATCTCAGGATGCAGCAGCAGATGAAGATCGGGTGCGTCTACATCGCAGTCAGCGATAACCAGATTCCTTGCTAGGGATGCAAACGATGCGACGAGTGTCGTCTTCCCTGTGCCGCCTTTTCCGCTTATGATGGTTATCTGCTTCATAATTCCCCCCTGATTCCCTCGATCATTCCGGAAAATCGATTCTTCCACTCTGGAATAGCATTCACGAATGGTACACCTTCCGAATACTGCTCTGCGATCTTTTTATCATAAGGAATCTCAAGCAAGATCGGAATCCCTTCTTCTTTACAGTAGTCATAGACCTTCCGGTCCCCGATCCCCGCTTTATTTATAACCACTCCAGAAGGAATTTTTAGTACTTTAAGTACCTCTACTATCAGTTTCAGGTCGTATAGGCCAAACGGCGTTGGCTCTGTCACAAGAATACAGTAATCGCTACCAGATATCGCTGCAATCACAGGACATGCCGTTCCGGGAGGTGCATCAATGATCACTGTCTTTTCCGGATTTATTTCTTCTTTTACATGGTCAATAAGGGGTGCCGCCATTATCTCACCAATATGGAGCAGCCCATACACGAGTTCTATGTTGTCGCCACTTCTCCCCTTCTTAATAACACCAATCTCCCTTGTCTCCTCGCTGATCGCATCCCGCGGGCAGACCATAGAGCATAAACCGCAGCCATGGCACAGTTCAGAAAAGACCATGACCTGTGTCGGGAGCACAACGATTGCGTTATACTCACATGCAGCCGCACATTTCCCACAGTAATCGCACAGATCGGAATTGACCACCGGTATAAGTGTACATGCCGACTTTACATCCGTTATCTCTGGTTTGAGGAATATGTGCGAATTCGGCTCTTCAACATCACAATCCAGTAACTGCACATCTGGAAGCGACAACGCAAGATTTACAGCCACTGTAGTCTTTCCTGTGCCGCCCTTTCCGCTTGCTATTGATATGATCATTGTTCGGGTCATCTCTCTATCTATTTGGTGAGTGCTATTCTATCGGGGGTTGCGCTGCCGAGTTTGTTTCGGTGGTGTTTACTTTTTGAGACTCCCAGACAAAAAGGGTTTGCCCTAATATGGGCTTTGGGACATTATTGGCCAACCAACCATATCATCACCCCGCAACACCTCTCTGCAAATTCGACCACTTGCCACTGTGAAATGCTCTGACCAATACACTTGACACGATCGTATTTCTACATACGATCATCGTGGAAACATTGCATAAGCTATATATTATATTAGTATATATACTATCATTTTTATATGCTTATTGGTTGATTCCATCTTATGCCCCCAAACAGCGCGGAGAAGAACTTAAAAAATTAGCACATGCATTCGATCTCGGAAACGGTTAATCCAGTGGCAAAATTCCGATTTGGCGCAGCCGCTCGAGGAAACGGCTTGGATCGCGGAAGGGTCCGGAGATCATGGGTGCCGCAGTCTCACACTGGATGAGATGTACATGAATTTTGTCCCAAAGACAGGGTTGGGACAACTTATATATGGCATCCCCGAAGTAGGAGTCAACAACGAAAAGCGTTGGACGGATAGAGATGAGGTCGATGATGTGCATGCACAAAGATAGATCAAGAAGTGTTGAAACGCTATATATAATAGCAATCCGGATGATTCTGGTATTTATGCTCCTGGGAACTGCTCTTTGTTCCGAAGCAAATCCGTCAGCTCCGGGCAGGTCCGAAAATATGATGATTACGGAAATATACTACGACACATATCTGAAGGGTGATACCAATGGTGAATTCATAAGAATACACAATCCAACCGAAGATCCAATCGAGATTGGTGGCTGGCAGATAACCGATTTTAAGGCTGCTGCCACATTTCCATCATTGACACGCATGGATTCCGGGGATTGTTTGTATCTCGCGTATAATGCAACCGCGTTCTACGGTGAGATGCTCCAAAGAGCGGATTTTGAGTATGGCGTGGATTCCGATTCAACACCAAATATGATGAAAACTTCCGGAACGATAAAATTATCTAATGACGGGGATGAAGTAATCCTGAAGGACGGGGAAGGCAAGCTCGTGGATGTTGTGATTTATGGCAGCCCTGGCCCGGATACGGTAGATATGTGGATCGGTACGCCTGTGGCGGATGTGCGCGAGGGTGTGATTCTGGAGCGGGATAGAGATGAAACCACCGGCAAATATGAGGATACGGACTCTGCAGAGGACTGGAACGATTTTCGAGTATACGTTATCGGGCAGTCACACTTCTCTTATGAGACATTCGAGTTTGACGGAAATGTGACCGTATTTACCTCCCCTGATAGCAGCTTTACAGCAGTCACAGATGCGATCGACAACGCCAGTGAATCGATTTGCATCAATCTTTACCAATTTCATAACTTCTATCTAATGGATCACATAATAGCTGCGATAGAACGGGGAGTTGAAGTTAAGATACTACTTGAAGGTGGGCCTGTAAACGGGATCGCCGATGAAGAGCGGTATATTGCAAGTAAGACCGTTACCGCAGGCGGAGATGTTAGGTTCATGATATCTGATGGGGATAGGGGTATTCATGACAGATATGCATTCAACCATGCGAAATATTCGATCATAGATGATAAAACGACGATAGTAACCACAGAGAACTGGAAAAATACAGGCATACCCATCAACAACACTTTTGGAAACAGGGGCTGGGGCATCATCATAAACAATCCGGATACCGCCGATTATTTTAGCAGCGTATTTGCTGAGGATTGGAATCCTGCAAACAGAGACAGCTTTCCATTCACACCGGATGATCCGATCTACGAGAATAAATATGGCAACCCCCCTCCGGATTTCGTGCCGGACCGTAGAATCCTGGCTGGTAATTACACAAGTCCGTTCTATAGTAAGATTGTTTCAGGCAAGTTCAATGCGTCTCCTGTTCTATCTCCGGACACCTCGCTACTGGAGACGGGATCTATCATCGGCATGATAAAAGGAGCGGACGATTCCGTTTATGTGGAGCAGCTCTATATCAGGGACTGGGGCACTTCTACCAACCCGAAACCAAATCCCTTCATCGGGGCTGCGATCAACGCATCAAGGAGGGGCTGCGAGGTAAAAATATTGCTTGACTCTACTTATGGGGTGAAGAATGAGGAGATGGGCGAGTATCTGAATGGTATTGCCGCATCCGAAAATTTAAATCTCGAAGCAAAGCTGATAGACAACGTTGGGATGGGGCTTAACAAAACACATACCAAAGGTGCGATCGTTGACCATAGTCAGGTTTTGATCTCAAGCATCAACTGGAATGAGAATAGCGCAAGAAACAACCGGGAAGCAGGTTTGATCATCGAGAATGAAGACGTGGCTGAATTTTATACGGATGTCTTCTTTTATGACTGGTGGAATGGCACATTTCATCCCCGGGCGTCTTTCACATACACCCCTGATCACCCGATTGTAGATCAAGACATAATCTTCGATGCCAGTAGCTCCACTGATCCGGACGGAAGGATTGTAGAATACAACTGGGACGACGGATGCGAAAACACAACAACCACCCCGTATCCGGTGATAACCCACACCTACGCGATCCCTGGCAGTTACACCGTAACCCTTACCGTAACAGGCAATGACGGCACAACCGACAAAACCAGTAAGATCCTAACGGTGGAAGGCATCTGCGGTGATCCCAACCACGACGGTAGGGTCACCACATCAGATGCGGCAATCGCGCTCTTGATGGCAATCGGGGCTATTCCTGATACACGAGAAGCGGATATGAATGGTGATAACCGGGTGACCTCGCTTGATGTATTGATGATTCTGCGGAGTGTATCCTGCCACATATAAACTGCGGATCGCCGATTTCTCGTACCTCGCCGCCATGGCTTGATCTTCGCAAAGAGCTGGCATATCACATCTTTATTTCTTCGCAAACTTAAACGACGAGTCAGTGAACCAATCGAGGTAGACCGGCACCTTGTCCATGCCTGCCGAACGTTGAGCATTCCATCACATCGATAACACCAGGTAGCACCACATCAGATGCAACTGTCGTCGGAGACGTAAAGTTTATCATAACCGGATCGTCGTCGTCTCTTCTACAGAAAGAGTGTTCGTCTCTTCTCACAGGAAGGGTTATCACAACTGAGGTATACCCGCTATCCTTTGATGAGTACCTCACCTT
>JAYELB010000090.1:0-4531 GCA_034717055.1 Methanobacteriota archaeon | reverse complement strand
CAAACATCCCGCCCTTACGCCACCAGTACTTTCCGATGAGTAGTTCGAGAAGGAACCCGATCATTGGCAGTAAGACGATCCAGTGTGCGTACAGCCTGAAATCTATTGTAGTCAGGTTTGGATCCATTGTTACCACCTCAGGAGTTTAATGTTCTCGATATCGATCTGTGCACGCAGCCGGTAGACCATCAGAATGATCGCGAAACCAACTGCCGCCTCAGCCGCTGCAAGCGCGATTGAGAAGAGCGCAAAGACCTGACCCGATGCATCGTTGATGTGTGTCGAGAATGCGATCAGGTTCATGTTTGCAGCATTGAGCATCAGTTCAACACACATCAGAAGCCTGATACCGTTGCTGAGTGTCATGATGCCGTAAGCGCCGATTGCGAAGAGTATACCTGCCAGAATCAGGTAATATTGTAATGGGATCATGCTGCCACCTCTTCTTCATCCTCTTTTGCGAGGTATATTCCTCCGATCAGTGCAGCGAGAAGCACGAGTGCGAGCACCTCGAAGGCTACTACATAAGTCGTGAATACCTCTGTTCCGATGTGGACGATGCCTGACGAATCATTATCGGTGAATGTCAGTGGCTCTTCGACCCAGTAAGTCCCCATGACTGACATCCCGACAACCGCCAGAAACAGCAGTGCCACGACCGCGTTTAGTATCTTGTTGATCATTCAGATCGCCTCCGTGCAGTCCAACTGAAACGTAGCGGAATGTTGGACGTTTTTACTCGATTTTTTGGAAAAAAATCGGCGTTCAGAATTTTATTGATCATTTGATCTCACCTTATCCTCCGACCTCTCGTGTAGTCAGCATCACCGCGAATATTATCAGTATACCGATAGCTCCGATATACACGAATATCTGGACGATGCCGACGAATGCCGCGTTGCTCAGGACGTATAGCATAGCCACCGCAGCAAACGCTCCGAGGAGATATAATGCGCTGTGCACGACCTCCTTTGATGCGACCACCATAATTGCTGTGAATATCAATACTACCGCAAGCACCGCAAAGACAATCAGTTCAAAACTCTCTCCAAGTGTCATTTATATCACCTTCATATCATTGAGAGTATCAGTAGCAGGGCCACGAGCCCGAAGGCGATAACCTCTACTATATAGTCTAACGGTTTCATTTTCGATTCCATTGTCAATCCTCCTCGCCCATCAACTGCGCAGGGCCGTATATGAGAGCGTACCGGTCGGGCGATATTGCCTCCGCGTACTCTTTCGTCATTGTAAGCGCGTCATTCGGGCACTGATCCACGCAGAGTCCGCAGAACATACAGTGTCCGAAATCGATCATCGGGAACCAGCGTCCGTGCCTCACAATCCGAATCGCACGTGTCGGGCAGGTGCCAGCGCATATCCCGCAACCGATGCACTTGTCTCTGTCGAGTTTGTGCATGCCCCGGTATCGATCCGATACTTCTGTCGGAACCTCCGGGAAGAGCCTTGTCACACTCGGTCTGAATGTGTTCTTTATCATTTCCTCAAAGTTTTTGAGTACCATTGTGATCACCTACCAGGGCCATACCAGCCCTAACATTACTGCCCAGATCAGATTCACCATAGCAAGTGGCAAAAGAATCTTCCACCCAATCGATATGACCTGGTCGATCCTGATTCTCGGAAGAGCCCATCTAATCATGATGATAAACATCATCACGAGCACCCATTTCGCCAAGAATACTCCGGCTGGCAGCAGTCCGAAGAGCGGGATGTTTAAGTCAATGATAAACTGGGGTATATTCCAGCCTCCAAGGAAGATTAGAACCGCGATACACGATCCAAGCACCATGTGAATGTACTCAGCAAAATACGCAAGTCCAAACCTCATTCCGCTGTACTCGGTACCCCATCCTGCAATCAGTTCCTCCTCTGCCTCGTTCTGATCGAATGGAACACGTCCCAGATCCGCAATCAGCGCAACTCCGAAGATTATAAATCCCAGAGGCATTACGAATGCGAACCAGACGACCGATCCTTGCGCATTAACGATATCAACGATGTTAAGGGAGCCTGTAACGATCACAACGCTTATGATTGTCATTCCAAGCGCAACCTCGTATCCGATCATGCGAGCGATGTTTCGGAATGCGGCAATCACTGAGAACTTGTTGTTCGATCCCCAGCCTGCCATAAATATTCCGATGATACCGATCGCGGATACCGCCTCAAGATAGAGGATGCTGATATCGAACTGCGTAACCGCAAGCGGATAAGTGACTCCGTTGAAGACGAATGCCCCAAATGGGATTGCGATGATCATCATCAGCGCTGACCCAAACATCAGTACCGGTGCGGCAGCCCAGACAGGACCATCGACCTTATCAGGTTTTATATCCTCCTTTGTGAAGAGCTTGATCGCATCAGCGATGAGCTGGAGCAGACCATACCTTCCACCGACGCGGTTCGGTCCGATTCTGGACTGAATGTCACTTGCGTACTTTCGCTCAAGCCATACCGCAAACATCGCAGCGACCATCATTGCACCCATTGCGCAGAGCCCGATGATTCCTCGGATCCAGGGACCCCACCAGTAGTCGTTTCCAAGTATGGTGTATAAAATTCCAAGTAGAATGTCCATCTGTTCTTCTAACATTTCTTATCTCCTACCTGCTTACCTATCAGCCTCACTGTTGCACGAGTCCATCGACGCAGCGATTGCCGGGACGTCCGCGATATATACATTCTCAAGCATCGGTGGCAGCCCCTGCATCAGGGCAAAGGCAGGACCTCTGATCTTGACGCGGTACGGCTTGTCTGTGCCGTCGCTCACAATATACATCGCCATCTCGCCTCTCGGATCTTCGATTGGCACATACGCCTCTCCCGGTGGGACTCTCATCGAAGGAGTCCGTCTTCCATAAGGTAGTTCATCAGGGAAGAGCGGTCCCGGTTTCATCTGATCGAGTGCCTGCTCGATGATCCAGCAACTCTCCTGAACCTCATTGACCCTGACCATCACCCGGTCGAAGATGTCTCCGTTCTCTGCGGTCTGCACTTTGAAGTCAATATCCGGGTATGTAAGTGTCGGATAGACCTTGCGCACATCGTAATCGATCCCTGCTGCACGGAGTGCAGGTCCTGTAAGGCCAGCTTTCATCACGTCCTCCTTTGTGAGTGTGCCGATGCCGACAGTCCTCATCTTGTAGGTGCGGTCGCTTGAGAAGAGTTCCTTGTACATCTCACACTTCTCATTGATCATGGAAAGCACATCGATTGCCTTCTCGCGCCATCCATCAGGTAAGTCCTCACGCACACCTCCGAACCGTGGGAAGCAGTGGGTGATCCTTGCGCCGGTGATATCCTCGATCAATCCGAGTACATACTCTCGCTCTCTTATCATGAACAGGAACATCGTGACAAAACCGAGATCGGTTGCGTACTCGCCAGTCCCGAGTAAATGGCTCTGGATTCGAGACAGTTCCTGCATGATCACCCGGATATACTGTGATCTCTCAGGCGGCTCGATATCGAGCAACCGCTCAACTGAACTGACATAAGCTTCGTTATTTGAGAGCGATGCAAGATAGCATATCCGATCCGTTACCGGAAGCCCCTGGATGTATGTCATGCTCTCTAGGATTTTCTCGATTCCTTTATGTCCGTACCCCATGTATAACTTTGAGTCCCTGACAGTCTCGCCGCTGATCTTGAGATCGATCAGGAACGGTCCCGGCTGGATTGGGTTCTGCGGACCTATGTGAAGCATCATCTCGGTATCATCGAGCTTGTATGCCTCTTGCTGCGGCTCATGAATGTATTCAGCAGCCAGTTGCCGCATCCGTTTCTTAACGTCGTGTTTGTTAACCATTTTGTGCCACCTACTCCAGATAATGCCTCTCAGTGGGCCACGACTTCCATTCGAGTGGATACTTCTCTTCGACAACGCTTTCCTGATCATCCGAGTACGGGTACTTCGCAGTCGTCTGTGGAAACTCCTGATAATCCTTACGAAGGGGCCATTCACCCATCATATCATCTGATAAGACGAGTACGGTCATTTCAGGATGTCCATCGAAGTAGATGCCCATGAACTCGTAGACCTCTCGCTCGTACCAGTTTGCATTCCACCAGACCGGAATTACGGTATCGATCGATGGGCTCTCGTCACGCACAACGTCTGCCTTCAGTTTCACAACCACCGAATGATCGTATGATGCGATCATGTACACCACCTCGAACTTCGTCTCCTCCGGGAAATCTACGCTTGTGATGCCGGATAATCTGTTGAATTGCAGATTGTCTTTTAAGTACGAGCAGACGTCAACGATTCTGCCCTTATCGACGTTTGCACAGACTATGTGCGGCGGCTGCGAATCGATCAGAGCGTCCGCAACAGCGTCCGGGAACTGAGATTTTAACGAATCAAGTACTGTTCTGCCATCCATCTCATTTCACCCCATACATTGTTCCCTTGTCGGTCTTCGCCTTGATCTTCTTCTGGAGTTCTATGAACCCTTGGATCAGTGCCTCTGGTCTTGGCGGGCATCCGGTGATGTATACATCAACC
>JAYELB010000089.1:0-4534 GCA_034717055.1 Methanobacteriota archaeon | reverse complement strand
CCCAAGCAGCGTATCATCGACAGCATGAATCCATCTGAACAGCAGGCTGAGCATACAGACCAGCACCATGATAAAGAATGCCACAAAGATAGAAGCGTATTTCAGAAAGTGGTCGACAAGTTCCGTATGGATCTGATCGATCTCGAAGAGTTCCTCCTCGATCTGCACAGCCCTCTCGTCCCCGTGCTTCAGATACAACTTATAAACTGTTGTCAGTTCCCTTTCTGCAGTTCGTGATGAGAGAATTCCGGTTGCAACAGCTACCGGGTTACTGGTGTGATTGAATCCGTATGACGCCTGCTCAAATTTCGTCCCCCCAATCTGCAACGACGCATTCACGATCCCCATATCAAACTGATACTCGGATTTCAGTTTCTTGACCTTCAGGTCGATATAGGTCGTCTTTGTGATATCCTCTGCCTCTTTATATGCGGTGAGCGCGTGGCTCAAATAATCGATCTCCATGCGCGTATCGATCTCGGCCTCAGCCAGCGCCTCGAAATACTCTCCCTGATCAGTAAAGAACTGCGCCAGTGCGGTCTTCGGATAGCTTGTGATGAAGTTATCTTTCGCCTGTGCATATCCGTCGAGTGAATTTATATCAGACTTTAACCGGGTGGCATCGGTAAGCGCGGTCTTATGCGACTGGGGATTACCTTTTGATGCAAGATCGTTAATGCTATTAAACTTCTTAAGAATACCGTTGTTTCCTGCCGCGATATTTACCCACTCCCTGGTATTTCCGGTGATCTGATCCGAAGGCAGGGTCTGGAGTGTAATCAGGATCTGTTTGTGCATGAGACCCAGTTCCTGATACCGCGCAAGAACCGGCAACTTGATCACGCTTACCTGCTCCACAAGTTCCCGCTTTATAGCGTCATCTCCGAGAGCTGGCATCACAAGTGTTGATAGGATCAGGATTGCCGTAACCAGATGGATCACTCGAACCATAATACAGTAACTACGAAAAATCATATATGCATTGCGGTTGATCTGTTGTGTATGGCAGTTCTACTGATCGGTGCAGGAAATGCTGGAAGTGCGCTGCTGGACAACGTTTGTGAGCGTGGAGCAGGAAGGAACCCGAGGATTGCGATATGTCCGAAGGTTCCGTTAAAACACATCAAGAATAAGGAGCAGTATCGGCTGACCGACAAGGGATTTTTTGGGTCAGGCGACGAGGTTGTCGGGAGAAGCGATTTCAAAGACACCACCGCATCCGCATCTGCGATGGACTCCTATGATGCGGTGCTGCTTGAAATCCTGAACAAGAAGATCGAAGACGTTGACGCTGCAATCATCTTTCTTGGTCTCGGCGGAATCACAGGAAGCGGGATCGCCCCAACAATTGCGCGCACATTAAGCGACCTTGACGTGCCTGTAATGGTCTTTGGCATACTGCCAGCCCCTGCTGGCGCGGAGACGCACGCCCGGTACGGAAACGTCCGTTACGCAATTGAAAGTCTCAAGAAATACACAGATACGTTCCTACTGATGGACAACCAGCGCATCGCATACACCGATAACATCGAGAGCATGTACCTGCCATATAACCAGTATGCGGCTGTCGTTATCTCCGACATCCTTTCCGGGTCCGATCCGAAGACCTCTACGGCAACAAGCATCGGAGTCAGGGATATGATATTGAATATGTCCCTCTCAGGCGGTGGTTTTACAGTCTTTGGGCGTGCAAGCATCATATCAAAGGACTTGCTCCACTATTTCATCCCGGTAGGTGGGCATAAACCGGTCGATGTGCCGACGATGATCGGTGTTGCTATCGAGAAGATGTCTGCGAACGCGGATACGAATATCGCTCAGAAGAGTACGGCGCTCTTCAGAGTACCGTCGTGGTACATGAAGGATGCTAACGCGATCGATACCAGATCGATAGAGCGATTTCAGGAGGAAAACTCGTCAGAGGGGCATTATCTCGGAATTTCGCTCACGAAACGGAGTCTTGTTACGCTGACAATATTCTTTACGTACCGGTACGGGGATCTCCCAAGACTATGTGGGATCAGAGATGATGCTCTGTAGATGGCGGATTTCTTCTTTGGAGTGGTTTTACGGTTCTGTGTAAGCTGTAGCTACAAGACTTGAATCGGCGGAAATTCAGATGACATCAATACCGACGTCAGCAATTCCCGTTGTGTCTGTAAACGCATGCAGACAAAGGGTCGATTCGCTATACTTTCGTAAACATTTATGGCTCTTCGCTATTTCAGGGGGGTAACTGGAAATCCGGGTGCCCCAATCGAAGATGAATCATGTCATGAAATTCCGAACATTCCGATAACCACGAACACTCCTATTTAATAACTGCACAACGCTGTTAATTCCCTCTGAGATTCCATTAGTGATTTTTGAGTCAAACTAATCCAGGATACTGTTCTAATGTCGATTGATAGTCAAAGCAAGCATCGATCATCGGTTGTATTCTGCCATGCGTATCCCAAAAGTACCGCCGTTTAAGATACTGCTCAGTAACACCACGTTCTTCGATGCTCCGAAAGATTTGGAGGCCGAGCTTTAAATCGCATTTCCTAACAGTCCCTGGATTTACATCCTTGAAGCTTCCTAAGGTCTTTTTTTGCTTTTCTGTTAGGTTGCATGGATTTTTAATCTGGAGATGCCGGGTATTTTTTCAGACACTGGCTCATCGCCACTTCCATCCCTCATACTGCATCGATTCCTTCATTCACAATTTTCATGACATGAAATTTATCAAATGTAATTAATACACTGGGAAATCCCGTCCTGATCCCACTTATGAAAGTAGGAGACATGTCACAGCAGACCGAGCGGATGTTGTCCGGAGTTTTACCGTGTGTCGGGTAGTCTTATTTGAAACTTGAAAGTGCCAAGGAATCTTTTCCTCCACAGACTCGTGCAGTTCGGGGTATTCATATACACACACCTTTGCCGAAGCTATCTTCAGGCCTGATAAACTGCCGAAAGTTGCAAAAAACAGATGCAAAAAACAGATGCAAAAAAAAAAAGAAAAGGGATGCGTGGAGTACCACGCTTTAGTACATGCCTTCCATGCCGCCCATGCCGCCCATACCATCCATGCCTGGAGGCATTCCGCCGCCACCTGGTGGCATCGGTTCTCCTCTGGATGCGATGACGTCGTCGATCCGCAGGATCATGACAGCTGCCTCTGCAGCAGAACTGATCGCCTGCGTCTTGACACGCAGCGGCTCAACAATGCCTGCTTCCCACATATCAACGATATCGCCGGTGAACACATTAAGTCCTGCATGAACATTGCCATCCTTGTGCTGGCTCGTCATCTCGACCAGTTTGTCGATCGGATCGAGTCCTGCATTCTCTGCAAGCGTTCTTGGGATGATCTCAAGCGCATTTGCGAATGCGTTCACTGCCAGCTGCTCCCTGCCGGTCAAAGTGTTTGCGTACTCCTGTAGTTTCAGCGAGAGTTCGACCTCAGGCGATCCGCCGCCTGACACAAGTTTTCCGTCCTCGATCGTGACGCCCACGACACGCAGAGCATCTTCAAGCGCACGCTCCAGTCCATCGACCACATGCTCGGTCCCACCGCGCAGTATCAGCGAGACCGCCATTGGGTTCTTGCAACCGGTTACGAATACCATGTGCCCGCCGCCGATCTTCTTCTCCTCAACCTGATCCGCTGAACCGATATCGTCAGCCTCGATCTCATCGAGATTCGTGATGTTCTTTGCACCTGTTGCTTTTGCCAGCTTATCAAGATCGCTCTTCTTGCACCTGCGAACCGCCATAACCCCAGCCTTTGCAAGGAAATGCTGCGCCATGTCATCGATACCTTTCTGACAGAAGAGAACGGTTGCACCGCTGTCAGTGATCTTTGTGACCATGTTCTTAAGCATCTTCTCTTCCTGATCCAGGAATGACTGTAGCTGGTCAGGCGATGTGATCTGGATCTCTGCATCCACTTCAGTGCTCTTCAGCTCGACTGCAGTGCTCAACAGTAAGATCTTAGCGTTTTCGACCTTCTTTGGCATGTTCGGGTGTACCCGCTCCTTATCGATAATCATGCCGCTTATCAGTTCAGAGTCCTCAACAGCGCCCCCAACCTTCTTTTCAACCTTGATATTCTCGATATCAACGGTCATCTCGCCATCAGTCTTCTCTGCAACCGACCGAACCGCATCAACACAGAGTTTGGAAAGTTTGTCCCTCGTCCCTTCGATCCCCTTTCCGGTCATCGCGGTGTTTGAGATCTTAAGAAGTGCGTCCTCGTCATCTGGTGAGACTTTGGTCGCGATCGATTCGAGTATCTCATCAGCTTTGATGGCTGCAAGCCTGTACCCGGATGCGATGATCGTTGGGTGTACGTCCTTGTCGAGCAGTTCCTCTGACATCTTCAAGAGCTCTCCGGTCAGAACCGCTGCAGTTGTTGTTCCATCCCCTACCTCGTCATCCTGGGTCTTTGAGACCTCTACGACCATCTTCGCTGCCGGGTGCTCGATATCCATCTCTTTTAAGATGGTGACGCCGTCGTTTGTGATGACGATGTCGCCGAGTCCGTCCA
>JAYELB010000088.1:0-17268 GCA_034717055.1 Methanobacteriota archaeon | reverse complement strand
TCTTAAACATTTCAAATATCACATCGAAAACTGGAAAAAGTAGCTCAGGATGAACATTATCAAGAATATCACGGATATGATTATCGCTTGGGATCTTTTCTATTGTAAAAAGAGTTTCTGCATTACTTATTCAATTTGCGTTCTTCATTGTTCTTTGATAAGCCAGAAACGATGGGGTTTGAATAAAAAATACTGAAAAAGCACTCAAAACAATATCTTCCATGGTGTATGTCAAATTCTTTCCAGTACGTTTGTCTGGAAAGCTCTGGATCACCAATCGAAATGATTTTATGATTTGATCTAAAATTGTTAACACCGCCAGGCATATCTTTGTGGACTTATGGGGGTATATTTTTGAGATGATGTTATATGAATACATTTGCTTTGCGAGACGGTTCACCCAATTTTTCAAAATGAGAATTGCTGCGGGTTGGCGTCATGTTTCTGACATTCCGCACGTGTTTTTGCAAAAAGATCTGCTTTTTTTGTAAATGGCGAATAGTGGCTATCGCTTGTGATTTTTTGTTTTTAAAGATAATCTATTTATTAAAATATATATTTTTTATATAAGCATGTAAAGCATCCGCTGTTGAAATTGGGTGGGCTATACCACCACAGTATAAAAATGATAATTTTTAGATATTTAAAGCCTCTATCGGTAGAAATTATGAAAAATAAATGGCGACCTGCGGGATGTGGGATGTTTTCAACCGACCAGAACAAAGAACAAATTAAAAAGTCTCCCTTTTGCTACTTTATTGTTCGGTGAGCACTTAAATGATGTTGCCCCGATGTTTCGCGGATCGAGAATGAAAAACTCACCTGGAGAACCGCTTTGTGATGTAATCCATGTTCTTCACGATCCTGATGCTCACGAACGCGCCCACGATCACATTCAGGTAGTACGTCACCGCCCTCCAGCAGATCACCACGATGCCGACGAGATGCAGCGGTATGAAGGTGGCCAGCAGTGCGGTGGATGAGAGTTCCGCAACCCCAGACGCTCCCGGTGTCAGGGGAACAACCATCACAATCGAGATGATCACCTGGGCTGCAAACGCGACCGCGATCAGGGAGAACGCATCCGGCACATTAAGCCCGTAGAGGATGAGTGGAATGTGCATGAACTCGACTATCCAGAAGAGGACGGTTGCGCCGGCTGCGAGAAGTATCTCCGACCTCCCGCCGCGGGCGCTTGTTATGAAACCATTCTTGAACTCGATTATCTCTTCTTCTATCCTTCCGATGATCGTATCAGGGATATTTCCGAGACCTATAAGATGAAAGACCCTCTCGCAGACCGAGGTAACAGCCGAGATGAACCGACCGTGGTTGAATATGATCATCCATAATGCGGATATCGCCAGTACCATGGTAAGCGCGGCAGCTATAAGGAGGATGTCAAGTTCGAACGATACACTCTTCAGCGTGATTATTGCAAGTGGCAGCGCAAGGAGGAGCAGGACCGCATCGAATAACCGCCCAGCAACAACGATCGCTGACGACTTCCCTGGCGTTATCCCTTCCTTCGTGAGCATGTAGACCATAACCGGCTCACCGCCCGCGCTCGATGGAGTGACTGCCATCATAAGCAAGCTTGAGGTCGCGACCTCGGTTGATTTGATGATACTCACGCGCTCGCCAAGACTCCGGCAGAGCACTGATATCCGAAACCCCCAGATGCCATAAGAGAGGGTGTGTAGGAGAACCGCTGCCAGCAGGTAGACTGGTTTTACTGCACAGAGACTTGGTATCGTATCTTCGGTGGACGTGTAGAGAAGAACCGCGACCGTTGAGAGTATGCTTACAATCGCACATGTAACGATCATCTTCGCAAGCCACTTCATAGTAGTAACAGTGGCTGCAATCCGATTTAATTTAATTGGTCGCTTGGTTGTTGGGCAGTTTTTGATGGATCGCTCACAATAGCCCGCGACTCAGCATCAACTCAGCGTTCAGCACCGATGCGCCAGCCGCGCCCCGAACCGTGTTGTGCCCCATCGTGATATATCGAATCCCCTCCCTGATGCGCCCGACAGAGACGCTCATGCCACCCCCTGCGTCCCGGTCCAGTCTCGGCTGCGGCCGGTCAGGTTCGTCGCGGACGATGATTACGTGCTCCGGCTCAGTCGGGAGATCAAGTCCCGGATCGAAATTTAAGAACGCGTCCCGAACTTCAGCGGGCGAGGGGTCATCAGCCATCGTTATCCATACCGCCTCGGTGTGTCCATCGAGGACCGGTACCCTGTGACAGCTTGCACTCACACCGAACTCAGCGTTGACGACAGAGCTACCGTCAAATCTTCCGAGCAGTTTCTGCGCCTCGTTCTCGACCTTCTCCTCTTCGTCGCCGATGTACGGAACAACGTTGTCGAGAATCGCCATCGATGCCACGCCATCATATCCTGCGCCTGAGATCGCCTGCATCGTCGCAACCTTAACATCAGTGATCCCAAACTGCATAAGCGGCTTTAGCGTAACAGCAAGCATAATCACAGAACAGTTCGGGTTGGTCACGATTGCGCCGTCCCAGCCTCGTGCCTCTCGCTGGATCTCGAGCAGACCAAGATGATCGGAATTTACTTCAGGGATTAAGAGCGGTACATCCGGCTCCTGCCGAAATGCAGACGCGTTGCTAGCAACCATGGCGCCGGCGCGTGCAAACGCGGGCTCGACGGTGCGCGCAACATCCGCGGGTAGTGCTGAGAATACCAGATCCGCTTCAACTTCTTCCGGTTTCATGGAAACCACAACTTGCTCCCCTATCTTGTCCGGGAGCGAAGACGAGAGTCTCCAGCTAGCAGCGCGCGAGTATGGCTTGCCAGCGCTCCGCTCTGATGCTGCAAGTGCTATCAGTTCAAACCAGGGGTGGTCTGACAGCGCCTCGATGAAACGCTGCCCGACAGCGCCGGTTGCCCCGAGTATACCAACAGTTATTGTTTCCATAATAACCAATAAAAAAATAAAATGATGGATGACCGTTTCAGTCTTCCATCGTTATTGCTTCGGTTGGACAAGATTCCACGCAGGTTCCGCACTCAGTACACTCGTCCTGATCGATCACAGCGATGTCGTTATCGTTCAGGGTGATTGCTTCTGCAGGGCACTCGTCCACACATGTTCCGCATCCTGTACATTCTTCTTCGTTTACTATTACGGTCATATTTATCTCCTCTTATTATGTTTATACACTTTCGCACCAACGCGAAATGTGTAGTACAATCGGATTATAGATAGGTGTAATAAATACCTTTCGCTTTGGAAGAGGTCGATTTTAGGCATCCCGATTGAAACTATGAATACCTAACAGACGAGAAACTCATTAAACGTTCTTTATAGTTTCATTCACCCGTTCTACGGACTTCCTGATAACATGCACCCTGCGATACGTCCTGAAAACATCCTTCTCGGTCAGGTTATAGTATTCATGGGCAAGAACATTTCTGATACACTGGATTTGAAAGCTCGCTGGCAAGTTCTATATCGGTTATATTGCCCGCGCTAGAAGATTGAAGATCTCCCGATAAGTCCCTAAAACTCCAAGATTTCTCGAAGTCACAATACAATCTCCGGTTCCACCCTTTTCAAATATCTATTCTTCAATCGCATCGTTATCATTGGTAATTCCATATATGTTCTGTGACGATAAAAGAACAGGCTATTTCAATTCGCCGAAATTCGGGTCATCTCGCAAGAAGAGTAACTGACCCTCCTCAAGGACTCTGAACCTCATTCCCAGTGGCAGCTAGTTGAATATAGAAATATCTATCTTTTAGATGAGTGGATCAGCATTTCATCCCTATCTACATCTTTGTCAGCAATCACGCAGATGCCTATGTCAGAGAATAGCTTTTTCACGCCTCTTGCATAAGAGCCGAAGAGGTAGATCGGGATCATGTCTCTATTTTTCTTGAAAGGTTCAATTATTTTATCGATCCCTTTTACGTGTTCCGGGATGTTGGGGTATTGCGGCAATGGTATCGCCTCAGTGCTTTTCGGTAATACGGTATGTGTGCTGATGGAAAAAGTATCCTTGTGCACCACCACTTCTATTGACTTTCACCAACTTTCACCGCATAACGACACTGCATAGTGAAAACATCTCCAGCACACATAAGATGCCGGGACCTGCACATACCATGTCCCTGCTCCGGTCCCGATCAAAACCCTAAATACCGGTGCAGACGTAGTCACTAACACGACATGAAAACCGACACATCCGCCCAGTGGGATAAGTTTTTTAACCGGTACTACATCGGAGACATCCTTGCTCTTGCGAACGAATACCCGGAAATCCGGAGCCTGTATGTTGATTTCATAAATATCGAAAAATTCGATCCGGATCTGGCAGACGAACTTCTGACGCATCCGGATCGGATTCTCAGTACAGCAGAGGAAGCGCTTCGGAGTTTCGACCTCCCGGTCAAAAAGACGCTTGCAGGCGCACATCTGCGGATCACGAACATCCCGCAGAAGGTCAAGATACGGGATCTCAGGAGCGTCCACATCTCGAAACTGATCGCTATCGAAGGGCTTGTGCGCATGGCGACAGAGGTACGCCCGCGGTTGCTTGTCGCGGCATTCGAATGCAACGGGTGCGGAGAGACTATGCTCGTGCCCCAGTCCAGCGGACGGTTTGTGGAGCCGTATATGTGCAAAAACGAGGGGTGCGGGAGAAAAGGACCGTTTAAGATAAAACTTACCGAATCAGAGTTTGTGGATGCCCAGAAACTGCGTGTGCAGGAATCGCCGGAGGACATGCGTGGAGGTGAACAGCCACAGACCCTCGATGTCAATATCGAGGATGATATCGCAGGGATCGTAGCGCCTGGAGATCATGTGATCGTTGCAGGAATCTTGCGGTCGTACCAGCGGATCACGCGCGAAGGAAAGAGCACGTTCTTTGACATCATACTCGACTCGGTCTCGATCGAGACGAAGGACAAAGAGTTCACAGAGATCGAGATCACGCCGGAAGAGGAAGAAGAGATCATTAAACTCAGTGAAGACCCGGAGATATATAAAAAAATCATTGCATCGATCGCGCCATCTATCTATGGTTATGAGGAGGTGAAGGAGGCGCTTGCGCTCCAGTTGATGAGTGGCATTCCAAAGAACCTTCCTGACGGAGCAAGGATCCGCGGGGACGTTCATGTGCTGCTTGTCGGCGATCCCGGGATTGCGAAGTCGCAACTTCTCAGGTACATCAGGAAACTTGCGCCCCGCGGAATATATACGAGTGGTCGCTCAAGTTCGGCAGCGGGCTTGTGTGTTTCGCCTGATACGCGGATACAGACCTCGGACGGGTTTTTCAGAATCGGGGAGTTTGTGGAGGAGCGTATGAAAAATCCAGTCCAGGTGGAGGATGGAATCTGGAAAAGCAACTGTAATAGCGTAGCCCTGTCAACGGTAGATTCCAATCACGTCATCACAGAGAACCCACTCGTTGCAGTATGGCGAATTCGCGCACCTGACACTATGATGCGCATCGAAACAGATAGCGGTAGATCGATAACAGTGACGCCGGCCACTCCGCTTCCTGTGATGACGGATCACGGAATCGGATGGGTCAGATCCGCAGACCTGACCGATCAGCAATATCTAGCAACGCCGCGTCTTCTGCCAGAGAATAGTAAAGTCCCGTACACCATCGAACTATTCGAGAGCAACTGCACCGTTTCAGGTGCATCCCGATTAACTGCCAAAATAGTGTCGCGGCTGAAGAAAAGATATGGCACCATCAGGGATGCTGCGTCCGTTCTTAAAGTCTCGGAAGATAGTCTGTACTATAACCGGACAAACGAAGATGCAAGTGGCAACCCCGACCTCAGAACGATCATGCGACTCGCCGAACAGGCCGGAATAGAATTTGGAGAGGTTGCACAGAGTTGTTGCCAGTTCTCACAACAGCACGGCCACAAAATAACGCTGCCCGTCACTCCGAATGAGGATTTTATGTACTTCGCAGGTCTCATCGCGGGCGACGGTAGTATAAGCAAAGCGAAACATGCTGCAGGATACGACGGGTCTCAAATACGGTTCAGTAGCTCGGATGTTCATCTCCTCGAAAGATACACATCGATAATCACAGAACTCTTTGGCGTAGAATATTCAAGAAGTGATGGTAGCAACGTCCGCCCGCCTGATATCCGGTTCGGATCAACGATCATCGCAGAGATTCTCCATACGCTTGGAGTCCCGGCATCTCCGAAATCGTCCAAAATCTCAGTTCCTGATGTGGTGCTGAATCTACCAAACAACCTGATCGCTGCATACTTGCGTGGACTCTTTGATGCCGATGGATCTTGCACTGCACGGCAAACCGGTTCATCGAGCCTGCAACTACATACCACAGGCAAGCAACTCGCGGAAGGTGTTTTGCTCGCACTGCTCAAATTCGGGATTATCGGACGGATTCGCGTGCTGCCACCATCGGATGGAGCAATGTCACCATTCGTGGTGGATGGTGAAGTCAAGACCATGACCACATCCAGCGACATATATGTGGTGATAATCTATGGCAGGGAAAATATAACACGATACTATGACCGGATCGATTTTGAACACCCTCTAAAACACGGTGATCTGATGATGATATTAAAGTCCTACAAAAACGACTCTCGCAGTACGAATATGGACCGGGTTCCATGCGTGGGATCTCGGCTCAAAGCCATCCGGAAACATTTCGGCCTACCGACAACGATCTATTCTGATAATGGTAACAACAGCACCACCACTCGCAGCAGCATCGGCAGTGGTAGCGGCAGTGGCAACAGCAGTGGTGGAATGGCCGCCGAGCGCGGGGTATATATGCCAACGCCACAACACTTGCAATCACTTCTGCTGCGCATCAAGGAACAAATCGAAGCAGACGACTGGCAGGGAACGAGGATCCTGCTTCCACGTGATCTCCGCGAATCGGTCAGAGAACTGCTCCACAAGAACACAACCAACCCAGAACTGGCGCAGGCACTTAATATACCTAAAACAACGTCATCTGAGTATTTCTACCGTCAATCACGAGATATTGCAATCCCGTACCGTGTACTGATGCGGTTCTCTGATCTCATCCAAAAATTTGATCGCGATACTGCTGATGCGATTCGCGAATCGATATCTGATGCAGTGGCAAAAGAACCTGAGATGAAAGCAGAACTTGATTCCCTGCTGCAGTTATCGACAGGGGACGTTTTCTTTGACAAGGTCAGGTCGACCGAAGAGATACGCGACCATGGTTATGAGCATGTATATGATCTGACCATATCCGGCACACATAACTTTGTCGCAAATTCGATGCTTGCGCACAACACAGCGGCTGCGGTCCGTGACGAATTCGGCGATGGGAGGTGGACGCTTGAGGCTGGCGCACTCGTGCTTGCCGATCAGGGGATTGCAGCGGTCGATGAGATGGATAAGATGCGTCCGGAGGATCGGAGTGCGATTCATGAGGCGATGGAGCAGCAATCCTACCACCCGTCCACCGAGATTATGTTTTCAGATGGGCGGAAAATCAGGATTGGGGAGTTTGTTGATGCGCTTATCGAAAATAATCAGGATAAGATCGTAGATGGAGTTGATTGTGAGATTTTGTCCTTCGATGGTAATCGTGATATTGACGGCGCAGAGATATTGGCACTTGATCCGGATAATAATATATGCCAGGCACCAATCAACCGGGTCAGCCGGCACAATGCACCCGACCATTTCATACGGATCACGTATTCGAACGGGAGAAGCATCACTGTTACACCGGAACACCCCATTTATGTCGTGCAAAACGGCGAGATAACAACCGTGCTGGCAGATGAGCTTAAGGCGGGGGAGTTTGCTCCGATTCCAGCCAAATATTCGCTCGTCAGTTCTAATGTCTCATTGCAAATCCCGGATTTGCGTCAACGTGCGCACGATTCCAGTTACACAGAGATATCGTTTCCGAAACGTCTTGACAGCGATTTTGGCAGACTGCTCGGGCATATCGTTAGCGAGGGGCATGTCTGTTATTCAGAGAAGAACAACACTGCCGAGGTCATGATCTCAGACTCCGATCTTGATAACATAAACGATACGGATAATCTGATCAGGAGTATCTTTGATGTCGCTACATCTATCCGGTATCAGCGGCATAGTGTAAGGAAAACCGCCAACGTAAGCGTTGACGACGAAGTTGTTACAACGGATTTGTACACGGTCGGGTGCGCATCAATTCCGCTGTACGACTTCATGAAACTGAATTTTAAGGGAGTGGCGGTTAGATCGGATGAAAAACGAATTCCTGACCAGATATTTGCATCATACGACGATGTTAGGATAGAATTCTTAATCGGTGCGTTCCGAGGCGATGGTTTTTGTGATTCCAATCGGTTCGGGTATGCCACGAATTCGATCGATCTTGCAAATGATTATTCTGATTTATTGCTCTGTCTGGGCATCTATTCATGCATCACTTCCTCTGATGAATACGGGTCAAACAAGTACAAAGTAGTGGTATCAGGATATGGCAGCCGACAAAAGTTTTACGACGCCATCGGAAAACATGACTCGAGAGATAGGACTATAAAGAGGCGTGCATCCGGACGCGAAAGTAAACCGAACGATTGTGACTGTGTGCCTGTTGATATCGCAATCCGGGTAAAAACACAGTTGACGGGTTACAGGTTGTATCACGGTCATTTAAACAAGACCATCGCGAAAAATGAATGGGTTCACAGAAAAGTTGCTTTAAACTACTTAAACAAGATCGAATCATATCTGGCAGGAATCCAGCCATACGACATCGATGGGATGGTGAACCCGAGGGAAATACGAAAGAAATACTGGATCTCTGCCCATCTGATCGCTAAACAGCTGGGTATTTCAGATTCGATGGTAACAGCTATCGAAAGGAATCCGTCTGCACCAAGCGCACCCCATATACTAGAACAGGCCAGGCGTATCGCGAAAGCGAATATCGAAGCATCCAGGGAAGAGGTTAAAGACATAAAAAGACTCGTTGAGTCTGACATCCGGTTCACGACGGTCAAATCGGTATCAAGGATCAGAAACGATGGTTTCGACTGGGTTTATGATGTCACGGTTGAGCCGGACCATACGTTCGTGAGTAACGGGTTGATCCTCCATAACACGGTAAGCATAGCTAAAGCAGGCATCATGGCTACCTTAAAGTCAAGGTGCTCCCTTCTCGGTGCTGCGAATCCAAAATATGGTCGGTTCGATCCGTACGAAGGAATCGCGCAGCAGATCAAGATGGCACCTGCGCTCCTCTCCAGATTCGACCTGATCTTCGTGCTCAAGGATGAACCCGATATCGGCAGGGATTCGGCTATCGCATCCCATATTCTTGGCGCACACCATGCAGGCGAACTTCATGCCCACCGAACCAATGTCTCTGGTAGCGGCGTCACGCAAGCGGATGTCGAGGGCGCTATGATGATCATAAAGCCGAAGATCATGCCGGATCTGTTAAGGAAGTACATCGCTTATGCGAAGAGGGGGGTTTATCCGGTCATGGAGCATGACGCAATGGATCGCCTGATCGAGTTCTATCTCGGGCTTCGGAGACAGGGCGAGGATCGGGATTCGCCTGTGCCTGTAACAGCAAGGCAGCTTGAGGCGCTGGTGCGATTATGCGAGGCGAGCGCAAGGCTGCGGCTCAGCTACAAGGTCACGACCGAGGATGCGAAACGTGTGATCCGGGTCGTCGAGAGTTGCTTACGGCAGGTTGCATTCGATGCCGAGACTGGTATGTTCGACGCCGATCTCATAACCACCGGCGTCAGCAAGAGCCAGCGTGACAAGTTCAAGATACTGCGCGGCATCATACGCGATATTGCGGCAGAGCACGGCGGCATGGCTTCGAATGACGATATCTATGCGATGGCCGAGGAGCAAGGGTTAGATAGAGAACATGTCGAGGATATGTTAGGGAGACTCAAGACGCAGGGTGAACTCTATGAGCCAACGCAGGGAAATGTCCGGTTGTCGTGACCAATTTTTTAGTATGTGCGCTTTTCATGCGCTCGTACTGTGGTGATTCGGTACCTGCCCGATATCGTGTGGAGTCTTTAAATGAATCCAGCGGAACATGAGTCTTTTTGTAAAACCCAACCGCTATCTCACATTCCGCAGGTCGCCATCTATTTTCCATAATTTCTACTGATATCGATTTTAAATATCCGAAGAATATTATTTTAATACTGTGGTGGCACAACCCACCCAATTTCAACAGTGGACGCTTTACATGTTTATGTAAAAAATATGTATTTTAATAAATCGATTATCTTCAAAAACACAAAATCACAAGCAATAGCCACTATTCGCCATTTACAAAAAATAGATCTTTTTGCAAAAACACGTGCGGAATGTCAGGCTATATGTCAGCATTTTCGTCCAAAACGGACCATCATGCAAACACTCTACCGAATCATAGACCCCACATCTCAAACCCAATGACCGGCTGGTCCAGCCCGAAGTTCAGTATCACCCCGGGATGTACCTCTCCAAAGACTCCGGCATGTCTGCCGCCATCAACAATAATGTCTGCCCGCCTGCCCTTGATAAACGCGGGATCATCCGACTCGGTGATCTCGTAAGCAACCACCCGTTCGTGCATCACAGCATCCACCATTGACCGGATCTCACTGAAGTTCGCACGAGGGTCAATTGCAACCGCTGCAAGATGCACGGCGTTCCTGCCGAAAGTGACCACATCCCCAACCTCGAAGATGCGCTGTGGCAGTTCCCGGTGCTGGTTAAATGATAGTATCTCAAGCAAATTCGGAAGGATTGTAGTGCGCAGCATCGTCTGCTCTATTGTGATCGGGTGCAGGACATGTGTGACGCTTGTGTGCGGTCTCTGCATCTTCTCGAAATGCACAGTCTCGCTTGTTAGTGTAAACGGCATAACCTCATAAAAACCAAGACCCACCATGATATCGCGAAGATCCGCCTTTGTGAGGGATATGGGATGCTCTTCTCCGATGGTCATCGTCTCGGGAAGCGCCGACGCGATTCTTTCGTACCCATACCCAATCGCAACATCCTCGAAGATGTCATAATCATGCATGATGTCTGCACGGTACGCGGGCACACTCACCTCGATCACATCGTCTGAGCGAGAGAGTGGTACTGCCCCAAAGCGCATCTGCCTGAGGCACCGTATGATTTGGTCGCGGCTAAGATCCAGCCCGAGCAGAGCGTTTGCACCCCCAACCGAGATCCGGCGTGCCACCGGATCGAGGTTCGGCGTCGTGTATCCGGCCTCAGGCATCAGTATCTGTACAGACTCAATCTTCCCGCCGCGTTCAGCGAGTGCAGTTGTTACGATGTTTAGTGCAACGGATACGGATTTATCCGTGCCGGTAACCTCAATGAACAGATCTTCAGTCTCGTCCCTCACGCGCGTCAGTGTTCCGTTGATGATCGGCGGAAATGATAGCACGTTTCCAAGAGAATCGAGAATTAAAGGGTATTTATCAAATTTTTCGACGAGATGTGCGAATTTGACCCCTTTCGGATGCTTTTCCAGAATCTCATCCATCGACATCGGGACATCAAAATCGAGAGGAACAAATTCAAAGGTTGGGTCTGCTGCGATGTACTCAAACGGCGGGGTCACACGGCCAAGATCGTGCACGCCGATCGATACCTTCGAGCGGTTGCGCCCGATTCCCCAGTGCAGATCCTCTTGTAGGCTCATCAGCGACTCTATGGAGTAGGGGGTAAATTTGACGCCTTTTACTACCGCACAGGCAATATATGGACGTATCTCCCCGATCTCATGGTCGGATGTGATCACAATCCCCGACTTCCCGACAAGGTATTCGGGAATGCCTGTTTCAATATCGAGAAACCCGCGCATAGCCCTGGCTACGCCTTCGACGCTGTATAGGTCAGGGCGGTCAGGAAAGAACTCAATGTCCACGTAATCATCATATACGCGTTCGATGTCGGCACCGATCATTGGGATGCGGCCCTGTATCGTATCCCGATCCGTTCCGATCAGATTCTCAAGATCACTGTAATGGAGGGTGATTACTGGCATGGTAGAGACTTCTAAGCGCGGTTGTAATTAAGGATTACGAGAAGACGTGGATTCCTGTAGAGCACGTTCATTATCCATCCCGATGGTGAGCAGTGAGAAGTATAATAATGTATATGCTAATATATTAATGAGGAGCGTGTACACGATGATCGGGTTATCGATGCCGCCGCCTTCGCTCGTCAGGTCTGGATGCAACAGTGGAGTCCAGATCTTGATCGAGAGATAACTCATCGGCACAGCCGCGAACGCAATGATTCCGAATACCGCCGATGCCCGTGCACGGCTCTCTGACCCCATCGCACGCCGTAGCATCACATACGCTGCATACAGCAGAAACAAGATGAGTTGGAAGGTAAGGCGCGGAGTCCATTCCCAGTAGATACCGTTCCATGCACTACTTGCCCATATCATCCCGCTTAGAAGATTGAGAGCGCAGAAAACAGCGCCAATTTCAGCAGACGACGCCGCAAAAACATCCCAATTTATATGAGAGGTTTGGAGGTACCTGATGCTTGCTACGAATACCAGAAAGAACGCCAGATACGAGATCCATGCGAGCGGGACGTGGAAATAGAATATCCTGAAACTCTGGACATAGTTTTGCCATACATCATCGCTCCAGTTCTGTGGACGAACGCCTGGGTTGATCGCCGGGCTCGTGAAGACCATATAGGTAGCCGCGATCAGGACTACAGCAGTTATCAGGTAGAGTATCGTGCGTTTATTCATATTTACAGGTAAGCCATCCATTCAGCCATCGAGTACTCAAATCCCTCCATCAACTCAAAATTGACCTCCCCAAGCGGCAAGGGTTCCTTCTTGCACAATCTCGCAGTTCCACATTTTTTGTAGCATGACCTGCATGGTTCCATAAAAGTTGATGAGGCACCTGATATATTAAACTCTTGGGTGAAGCAGTGCGTCGTGAACGCCCGCCATGATAACTATATTTATACACGGCCATGCAATAATAACAATTACCATAGGCGATATTGATCGGTCATGGGTCTACTTCGTATGTGGTGTACGTGGGTTCACGTTTCAGGCAGCCCCGCACTTCATCCCGATCATCGGTCTTCAGCATGGGAGCGAGAAGGTCACGCGGACCTGAAATAGAACTATAAACTCACGCAGGCGGCTTTGCAATCAGATGCACATCCCCTGTTCCGAGATTGATCGGCTGCCCGACGATTACGTTCTCGGTGACGCCGCTTAACTCATCGATGTCGCCACGTATGCCAGCATCGATCAAGTGATTCACAGTCACCTCAAATGCAGCCCGAGCCAAGATACTTGCCTTCTCGCCTGATAGTCCATGCCTTCCGATCTGCTTGACCTCTCCGTCGCAGGTCATCATGTCTGCTGCAAGCATGATGTGTTTTATGTCCACGTTTAACCCCTGTTCGCGCAGGGTCTCCATGATCTCCTTTATAATTGAGTTTCTAGCAGCCTCGATCCCAAAGACTTCACACATCTCGCCTGGGTGGTTGGAGGTTGTTCGGGCAGGATCGACGCCCTCGATCTCAAAAACCTCCTGAAGTGCCGTTCCTTCTGTATAGAGCACGTATTCAGGACCTTCCTTCTGTATAACTACCCTTGGGGTAGCTTCGATGCCTTTGATCAATACTTTCTTAAGATTCCTGCCCAACTGTACTAGGGAACCAAGATTGGATTCCTTCGGACTGAGCTTGAGCGTGTGCCCTTCCACCTCAATCGGGATCTTTAGTTTGACTTCGAGTTTTTCGATGATATCAGATAGTGTCAGGTCTCGCTCGTACAGAGTATCCTCATCCATTTCGATTAAGATCCGTAAATTTGCGCGGTCTGTAATAATTCCACCCAGATCAGGGATCATTGTCTTCTGGATCTCCCATGCGACACCCTGAGCTTTCTTCTTGCTTACGCCGTCTTTCAGGTACACCTTCATCACCGGTGTGCTCGGGTTCTTTCGCGCATCAAGAATCTCGATCAATCTCGGTAGCCCGAGCGTTACGTTGATCTCAGCGACACCGGCATAATGGAAAGTACGCATCGTCATCTGTGTGCCAGGTTCGCCTATCGACTGCGCGGCGACCACACCGACAGGATCACACGGCTCAATGCAAGCAGCCGCATACCCACCCATAATATGGTCGATGATCTCATCCAGTTGTTTCCTGGTCGGTTTGACTTCCAGGAGTTCCTCTCGCAAGGTATCCCTGATCTTTGGCGGCAATGAGAGCACACTTATACTCTTCTCGATATTATCTGCTGTTACGGTCATTCTGGTGCCTCCATCACGTCTTTTACAATTCGCTGTATATGGCTACGATCGAAGCCGCGTGACGGGTCGACTCCATCCTCGCCGTATTTTGCCTGTACAACCACGCCACGGGTGTCCCGTACCGTACCGTCGTGCTGCGCCTCCAGATCCTGAAGCGCATTTACCATCCTCCGCTGGAGATACCCTGACTGGGACGTCCTGACAGCAGTGTCCACGAGACCTTCCCTGCCGCCGATGGCATGAAAGAAGTACTCGACCGGAGAGAGTCCGCTCTTATACGATGCTTGCACAAATCCGTGCGCCTCTGCGCCGCGATCTCCTTTCTTGAAATGTGGAAGCGTTCTACCGGAGTACCCGCGCTGGATACGGGCACCCCGCACCGCTTGCTGTCCGACACACGCAGCCATCTGTGCAAGATTCAGCATCGATCCCCTGGCTCCCGAAACCGCCATCGCAACTGCTGAGTTGTCGATACCAAGATGCAGTCCTGCCTTGTCGCCAGCCTCGTCACGAACCTTTCCAAGAATCTGCATGATCCGAAGCTCAAGCGTCTCTTCAGTGGACCGCCCCGGAAGTGTGTCAAGCTCGTTATGTTCGTACTTGTCGATCAGACTTGCGATGCTCTCCTTTCCATACATCGCGTCCTTATTGATCTCCTGTATCTGTTTGACCGCTTCTTTCGGGATATCTTCATCATCGATCCCGAAACTGAATCCATGGTACATGATGCCCCGTATCGCAAGGTTAGTCATATTGTCAATAAATGCTGCCCCGGCAGCAGGTCCGAACTCCCGGATAACCTTGTTTACGATCTTTCCCTTGAACGCACCGATCGATTTCTCATCGATGGTCCCACAGAGCAGTTCCCCATTCTTTACGACAACATAAGCATCGTTCGGGCAGTTCTCCTTCTTGCACCCGTCCGCACATTCCTCGCATATCTCCGCCTCATATTCGAGGTTTAACCCTTCCGGTATAATCTGGCTGAATATCTGCTTTCCGGTCCAGTATGGGCTACCATCCTCAATATGATCGGGCGGCGGCAGGTCGCGCACCCCTGATTTCCGCAGGATCTCAAGTGCGCTGTTCTTATCAATCGCCTTCTCACGCGTCAGTAGGAACATGCCTGTTATGTGGTCGTGTATTCCACCGATGATCGGACCGCCGAATCTTGGCGAGAGGATGTTCTCCTGAACTCGCATCAGTATCGTCGCCTCTGCCCGTGCCTCTTCGTTCTGTTGTACGTGGAGATTCATCTCATCGCCATCGAAGTCAGCGTTGTATGGTGGACAGACTGCAGGATTTAACCGAAACGTCTTTCCGGGCATGACCTTGACCTCATGCGCCATGATACTCATCTTGTGAAGCGACGGCTGCCTGTTGAAGAGTACGATGTCACCATCCTTGAGGTGCCGATCTACGAACCATCCGTATTCGAGCATCTCTGCGATCTCCTCGCAAGTTATATCACTGATTCGCAGTCTGTGCCCATCTGTCCGGACCACATAGTTCGCGCCCGGGTGATTGCGCGGACCGCGGCGCACATACTCCCGAAGTTCCTCGATGTTTCTCGGCACAACCTTAAACGTGAGCGTCAGTTCTCTTGCAATCACCTCGGGAATGCCGACCTCGTTGATCGACAGGTTTGGATCCGGAGAAATAACAGTCCTGCCGCTGAAGTTGACCCGCTTACCAGAGAGACTGCCCCTGAACCGTCCTTCCTTCCCTTTCAGGCGCTGAGACAGGGTCTTCAAAGGTCTTCCGCTCCGGTGCCTTGCCGGAGGTATCCCTGAGACGCTATTGTCTATAAAAGTTGTTACATGGTACTGCAAGAGTTCCCAGAGATCCTCGATGATCAACTGCGGCGCGCCCGCTTCCTTGTTCTCCTGGAACCTCTGGTTTATCCTAATAATATCAACAAGTTTGTGTGTCAGATCGTCCTCGCTTCGCTGCCCGGTCTGGAGCGTGATCGATGGGCGCACCGTTACAGGCGGCACAGGCAGCACCGTCAGGATCATCCATTCGGGGCGCGCGTTGTTTGGATCCATGCCAAAGACCGAGAGATCTTCATCCGGTATGTGCTCGAACCAGTTCCTGATATCACTTGGAAGCATTTTGTCCCCGTCCTCTGAATACGTGGTCGGTTTTTCGTACGTGATCTTCAGTTGGTGCTCGCCGCAGTATGGGCACACTTCGACCTTGCTTGCCTCGGCAAAGACGTGTTCAACTACCGAATCGATGGTCTGCCCCTGACTCCTCCGAGCCGAGATCTGCTCGATGTACTCTTTTTTCTGCCCCGCGTCCAGAAGCAGCCGACTGCAACTTCTGCACGTACTCCGGAGCAGATTCCGTATCTGCTTGGCAAACCCGACATGCACACAGGGTGCCACCAGTTCTATGTGCCCAAAATGACCCGGGCACTCCCCAGCCCTCCCGTTACAGGTCTTGCATCTCAATCCCGGATCGATAACACCGAGTCTGGGATCCATGAGCCCCATATCGATTGGAAAACCATCCTCATCATAAGTATCTGCCGTGATAATTCGGGTGACGCTCATGTTCCGGTATTCCCGCGGCGAGATTAAGCCAAATTTTATCCTTGAGATTCTCTTTGGAGCACTGATCTGTTTCATTGTATACTAGTCTCTAAGGTCTGTGGGATAAAGGTTTTGTATTCGTAAGGGATTGTTTACCTTCTGGTCTCGCATCCGTATACGTTGATGCCACCGACACTTCAGGATCTGCCGCATCTATCCTGACCGTATACTCACCACTCCCCCCTATTCCCAACCCTATCACCGATCTTGAATTTGACCTTACTCTGCGTCCCGAAATCCTGATCGAAAGGCGCAGAACCCCTTATCATTGTTTCAATTTACACCTGCCGCCACTGCAGGATCATCAGCGCGTCAAGCGAGGTAACCGCTCCATCCGAGTTCACATCCGCTGCCGGATCGGCAGGAAT
>JAYELB010000087.1:0-4599 GCA_034717055.1 Methanobacteriota archaeon | reverse complement strand
ATATACTCATCACATTTCTCCTCTGTATCCTTACAGATACCCCTCTCACGGCCCGACACATTTTCGATGACAATCATAACTGGGCGCGTTTTGTGGCGGAAAAAGACCACCTCAAAGGCGTTGAGATAAGTTAACAAAATGCTCTCCTGCAAGGGCAAGAGTCGTGTCTTCCACACCTACCAGTGCGAACATTGCGAAACTACACGAGCAGTCCATTTCGGATGTAAGTAATTCTACTCACATTCCGCAGGTCGCCATCTATTTTCCATAATTTCTACTGATATCGATTTTAAATATCCGAAGAATATTATTTTAATACTGTGGTGGCACAACCCACCCAATTTCAACAGTGGACGCTTTACATGTTTATGTAAAAAATATGTATTTTAATAAATAGATTATCTTCAAAAACACAAAATCACAAGCAATAGCCACTATTCGCCATTTACAAAAAATAGATCTTTTTGCAAAAACACGTGCGGAATGTCAGATTCTACTTTGTCACATTGACTTTTCACGATGGGTTGACTCAACACATCGACACTAATATATCAGATCATCAAAAAATTAAGTATACTCGATGTATGCACATAATATTATATCTAGTTAGAAGTAAGAATAAAGTTTTATAATACCAAGAATGAACCAGGGATATTCAGAAAGACTACCTGTAACAAACCACAACTTAGAATGAAGATATTGTACATACATACCCCCATCACAGATAGCCATAACACCAGAAATAACAAGATCTAAAGTGGTTGTCCAAGTTAACACCCAGTTTACCAGTTTTACAGAGTATTTTAGACTATAGCATGTATTAGAATATAGATATATCAAAATTCCCGTACAAAAGGATATAACACAAGAACTAAACAAGTATAAAGTGATTGGTGGGCATATTAACCCATTCATTAGTATTGCAGATGATTTTGTGTTGTTCATTCGTCGTTACAGTGATCATTTCACGGTGAGCACCAGATCGGTAGCGACACAGGCAGAGCAATATCTTTGTGGGTTGATGCAGTCAGATATTTTTGGATTATCCTACTTCTTGTGCGAAGATATTGCATAAAGTTGCATGCTTTGTATTATTTATGTTATGATAAAAGCGAACGATCGTGCAGAGAGTATTCTTTGCAGATTAGGTTTCGCTTCTATCCGCAGACACCATCATGCATGGAAATACTGATCATCGCAGGTGGGTTTGTCTGATTATAGCTGATCGACTTTTGCCTCTCCGGCTTTGAAGATCGCATACTTCGTCAGAGGTGGTGCGATGAGTTCGTTTATGATGGTTGATGCCAGTACCGCATTCAACATCAAAACTCCAAAAGTAGGAAATTGTATGGATGCCAGAAGAACCAGACCCACAGTAACCCCTGCTTTTGGCAATAGCGCAAAACCAAGATATTTTTTCACGTTATCTGGTGCGTGGGAAATCCGGGCACCTGCTCTCACCCCTATGTATTTACCCAAGCATCTGGTTATGACGATCAATATCGCCAGCATACCAGCAGATTTCATCACGCTTAAATCAAAGTGCAATCCTGCCAGTACAAAAAATATTACATAGACCAGATCCTCGATCTCTTCAACCACATCGAACAGCTCCCTTCTCTTCACCTTATTTATTATGATAAAGCCTGCAACCATATTAGCCAGGATCAATGAAAGCCCCAGATACGTACTAACGCCCGTACACAGTATAATCATCCCAAAAACTACGACCAGTAGCAATTCGCGAGTTCTCGCAAGTCTGATCATATACATCAGGACAATGGCAAAAACGATACCAATCGATATCGACTCAACGATATATATGAAAGGAATGCCGAGCATCTGGTAGAGGGAGATGCTCTCAGCAGTATTCACCAGCGGTAGGGATATGCCTGAAGCGATAGCAAAGGCCATAACCGCAATTGCATCATCGAGCCCGACCACCGCCAGTAACGTTGTGATGAAGGGACCTTTCGCCCTATATTCGCTGATTATCGCCATTGTTGCTGCCGGCGCAGTTGCACAGGATATAGCACCTATGACAAAAGCCATGGGAAAATAAGTCTGCCAAAACGTTTCGTTTGGGATGATTAAAGGTCCTGATATAGCTAAAACCAGTGTAACCAGAAACCACGCCCCCAGACTTTCAAAAGGTACAATCCAGGTGATGCTTTTTGCTAACTTTTGCAAGTCCACCCAGTGAAGACCACCACCGATCATATATGCAATGATCCCTAGAGCAACGTTGGTAATTATATCCAGCTCGCCTACTATTTCTCTCGGTATTATGTTCAGAAGGGAAGGACTTAAGAAGACTCCGATAATGATATAGCCAGTAATCATAGGAAATTTTAGTTTTGCCGATGCTAAACCACCGAGGAATCCTATAACTATCATCAGTCCGACTGCTAATACCAGGTTCATCGCTTTTGGGACATTTGTTTTATTTTTGAGTGGAAGTTTTTATGAAAGCACAAAATTTTCCTATCAATTGGTGTAGCGTTATCGCTCCTATCAGCTCATCGTTTTGCACCACTGGAATTCTCCTTATTCTATGACACACCATTTTATTAAGTGCGTCTTCCACATCTTCATCCGGTTCACACCTTATCGGATTTCCCGACATTATTTGCTCCGCTCTTTCAAACAGCTCATAATGTAAAGACCTTTTATCGGGTAATCCGAAGTATGAAACTCTTTTTCTTGGAGAAAAAATATTTAAAATATCATGCTCTGTTATTATTCCTACTAACTTTCTGCTTCCCTTGTTTTCAACAATCCAGATATGATCGTCTACAGTTAGCAGGGCTAAAACGCAGTCTACGCTCGCATCTTTCTCTATTAGTGGCAGATCCCCCACCCCCATATCCATGATATCTTTCACAGGGATCTCATAAAATTCCGGTATCAACTTTTTTCGTCCTCCTTTCTCTCTTTTGCCAAAACGCTCTTGAATTTTTTCTCAGTGACCCCTCCCTTTTATAGGCATGACCAAAAACTCTTTGTTTTCTCGCTGATATAATTTTGGCATAAGAAGTGTTCAACACTTCAGAATCTCCATCCCGGCAGGCGTGATGAACGTCTCGATTACGGCTGCGACGAACAGGAGTGGGAGAACCCATCTGAAATAGAAGGATATCGACCACTTAAGCGTGGATAGGATCTCTTCAGTGGTTATCTTGCCGCTTATCCAGAGCAGCACCATCGTTCCAACACGCGTTCCGAGAGCGGCGCTTAAGAGAACCATCGGAAGTTCGATTATGCCGTGCGGCAGGATCGCTGCTGCAACACATAACAAACCTTCTGTGCGTGCAGACTCACACATAACGATGCCGAGAATGTATCCGTTCAACACGATGAATATAATCGGAACGATCACAAGTACGCCAAGCACGATTACAAGAAAACTCTTGACCGCGTTATTTAGAAATATGGCAAACAAGATCAGAACCGGGTCCAGATCCGTGATCCAGCCGAGTTCGCTGGATAGTTCCTGCATAATCCTTGCGGATTCATACGGATTTGAGTTCGCATACAGGTATCCGGACACCATCGAGACTATAAAGATCATCGTTACAAGTAATGTGCACTTCTTAAACGTTTTAATCACCTCCCAAAGAGAATCCGGATCGTATTCCTGCATGTTAATATTCAGAGGTTTGAGTATTTTGATCACGCCCCAAAGAGGATTAAAATCGTGTTTCTACATCCCGGAGCTAACCCGAGTACAAGAACTACAAGTTTCAACAGATCGCGTAGTTCGATCTCATCAAACTCGCTGTCGATTAGATAGAGCATGGGAGTTAGCAGGAGTAGTTTGAGCGGATACATCGCAGCACCGGTGCCCGTGAGCTCGATTAAGTAATTTTCAACAATGTGCTTACCAGAATAACCTGTAAGAAAGTCGATGGCAACTGTTGTTGAAGATGCGTCAAGCAGATGCGCTCCAAGAATCGCTATATTGAACCTGCCGCGCAAAAATCCGATCTTTGCAAACCCGGCGCCCGCATAGATCGATGCGGTGATCAACACAGCGAGCGCCACGATGAGCAGTGCTTCGCCAGGATGCGCGATGCCTTCAGTCAGGAGCAGTACGCCTATATTCACAGATGCGAAACCAAGTCCGATGGCGGCGAATGATATGTAGTATCGCTCTTTATAAATATAAAGTGATAACATGAGTGATACTATCGTAATGGCGAACACAACAAAATATATATTAGGGGTTATAAGTATGTATTTGAGCGGGGGGGCAAAGATATCGGCATCCACAAGAACGCGGAGACTCGATCCGAACAGGACGTAGCAGACTACCCCTATGACAAACCGCTGGTCGATCGTAACACCCAAACGTTTGAACACCTTGAGTGAGTGGAGGCTATAGACACAGAGAACAAGCACCATCGCCCACGTGAGGGTGTTTACTATGTTGTACCCGGAATCGGTCATGATAGGGGTCCAGTAATACTTGTTTACAAATCCCCATATCTCTGACATCATGGTGTCCGCTCCGGTGTTGGGTACAGCCGATATTTGAAAGTTCGTCTTAACACGATACATACATTGGTCGAAGTGGTATATACATGTAGTTTATGGAAA
>JAYELB010000086.1:0-4601 GCA_034717055.1 Methanobacteriota archaeon | reverse complement strand
TTAACATCAGTTATTACACCAACTATCAACTGTTCCCTCTCACCAATGCCATTTATAGAACTGATCAGACCCATAAATAAAAGATGGATGTGAAAGTACTTAAAGGTGATGCAGCTTATTTTTCCTTGAATTTAGGAATAGCCGATAGTCATGTAATATGTAAGTTTCTTGAGCGGTTTCGAGTGACCACGTTCTGTGCAACTGTCCGGTTACTAGATTCCGGGCTGTTTATAGGGATCAATTCAGGCATCTCTATATGTATTGTTAAGCACCCATGAGATCCACCTGTGCGCTTAGCATCTCCATATATCTTTACCCAAGCGTACTCACTATAGTATTGTGGGGGTGTCCACATATAAAACCACGAGATTACATGAGATTGACATAGAAATCTTGTGGAAATCAGTGTAATCTTGTGGTTAGCTCACATTCCGCAGGTCGCCATCTATTTTCCATAATTTCTACTGATATCGGTTTTAAATATCCGAAAAATATTATTTTAATACTGTGGTGGCACAACCCACCCAATTTCAACAGTGGACGCTTTACATGTTTATGTAAAAAATATGTATTTTAATAAATCGATTATCTTCAAAAACACAAAATCACAAGCAATAGCCACTATTCGCCATTTACAAAAAATAGATCTTTTTGCAAAAACACGTGCGGAATGTCAGTTACATAATTTAGAACATTATTTGCATAAATCCGTAACAACAAGTTGTTGATTTGTACATAATACCCCCATTTACCCTCTAATTTGGAGGGGATGCCTAAAATCCCTTACCTTATATGCTCCTCCAATGCATCGATCATAGCCCTAAACGTGAACTTATCTGGCATCACGTCCACACTGACGCCATAGCCGAAAAGGACCTCCGCGGTGGGATCTCCGATCGCTGCAACGACTCTCTCGCATAATATGTCCGCGATTCTCGCCTCTGTACCCATCGACCGTGCGACCGTCATGAAGTTGTGGACAGTCATCGCACTGGTGAATGCGAAGATGTCGATAGTCCCGTTAAGCGCGTCCTCGATCATCCGCTGCTGCCTGCCGTCATCCGGAAGCACCAGGCTATACACTGCGGTCTCGTGCACCAGAACCCCGTCCCCGAAACTCTCCAGTTTGGCGATCAGCGCGGGATCGCCGTGTGTACTCCGCACCACCTCGATTACCCTGCCGCCGATCCCATGCAGCATCGCAGCGATCCCCTTCGAACTGTACGAATCCGGCACCAAGGCGACGTTTATGCCCCGCGTCTCAAGCGCACTCTTCGTCTTTGATCCGATGGCAACAACAGAGGTCTGGTTAAGCGCATGAACGAAACGCTCAGGGTCATCGATCTTCCGCATCATGAATGCGATTCCGTTTGAGCTGGTGAATATCACAGTATCTGATTCGCAGGCGAGTATGCGCTCTACAAACCCGTCGAAATTGCTGTCGTAGTTATCCCGAAGTTCGATCATCGGTGCCGCGATCACGTCAAAGCCGTGAGAACGCAGAAGCGCAATCGATGAATCGAGATGCATGTCGGGGCGCATGATTGCGATGACCGGGTTTTTCATGATGGTTGTTTGGCAGGGCGGTAAAAATATGTTGCGGTTTGTCCGGTCTCTGTCGCTGTGCTTTATTGAGTTACGCAAATTTAGGATAAGGTGTGTGTTTAGTAACCATGAGATTACACTGATTTCCACAAGATTTCCATGTCAATCTCGTGTAATCTCGTGTAATCTCGTGGTTTTTCCACCTCAACTAAACATGATAAGATAAGTAACCGCGCACGAATAGCCCGTACACGGCACTAGATTTTTTCAGTGAGCTTGTTATGCCCTTAGATTCTACCGCAGAGTGCGAAGAGGGGCAGAGAGGGTTGCTAAAGGCATCAAAACTCTGCGCCCTCCTATAAGGTGTGCAAACGTGATGGGGTGAAAGTCTCACGTACCGTTCTGAGATACGGGGGAGAGTAAACGTAGGGTGATGAAAAGATGTGTGTACCTCAGACTGAATCAGTCCCATTTTTGTTCCATTTTAGTACTGGAGCAAAAGTATATTTCCAAGCAGATTGAATCGGTTGCTACTGGTTTTCTTGCACCGTGAAAAAATTAGACTGATATATGGGGTTCATAATTGGACTAATGAAACCACTACACTAAACTGATCCTTTTCTGGTAACGTCGGATTGTATTACGCAACTATAACTGCCAGAATGGAGAACTATCGATCTGAAAAGCAGTTTACACCGATAATTTATGTTCATCTGCGTTAATCTATGACTGATACTGTTTTAGCCACAGATTAACACCGGTTTCACTGATTACACCCATCTAATCATATTTGTATTTGCCGGGTTGGCGTCATACCTCAACAGACCAGAACAAATTAAAAAGTCTCACTGAAAAAGAGAGGACGCGGAGGAAAAACTCTGCGCTCACTTGTGTAACACCAGGATATGCCGCGTCAGACTTCGGTGAACACGGTTTTTATAGAGTCCGGTCACGACAAATCCGATCTCATCAGCCCATGGCAGTTCAAAGTCGGAGATCACTACTGCGCGCCCGCCCACCTTCATCACGCGATATAGCTCCGGAAGAGCTTTCTTGTAGAGCGATTCTACAGATTCTGCCATGACGACGGCAGATCTCCCATAGGGCGGGTCAGTGACCACTGCATCGATCGACCCATCTTTAAGCGGCAGATTGCAGGCGTCTCCGGAAGCCAGCTGGTACTCGAATCCGTGAGCTATAAGATTCATGCCCGCTCCGCGTACCATTGATTCCTGCACATCAATCCCGAGTACCCGGGCGTGGATCATGCCTGCTTCGAGCAGGATGCCGCCGGTTCCGCAGAACGGGTCGAGGACAAGGTCATCCGTGCGGATTTCGCAGAGATTTACGATTACACGAGCCATATCCGGAGAGATCGCTCCAGGATAGAAGAACGGCTTCTTATGCGGCGATCGATTCCAAAATTGCCTCCGGTCTATCGATGCAAGGACTTCGCCGCCGACGCACGAATCTTTTGTGACAATTACGCGGAACCTGTGATCCGGATTGACCAAATCTACCTTTGCCCCACTATTTCTTTCAAAAATAACCTCGCCTATGAGCCGTTCCATACGTGTTGCCTGCACAAAGGATCCTTTTATCCGCTTTACTCTGACGCTGAATGTTTCTCCTCCGGGAACGGCTATCTCTGCATCCCGAACCGATTCAAGGATGCTTGTCGGAAGCGGATCGCACTTAAGGAGGACTGAGACGATATGATGCGTCATCGCAAGTCGTGTGGACACTCTTTTTGATATCTCGTATGGATCGCCCCTAATAGCTAATAGTAGGCATTGTTCCGGGCTCTCTACGGGGTTGTGCTCAATATCAAGCGCACGCATACATGCGAGCACCTCGCTTTCTGGCAGGGTCTCATGCTCACCAGAGAGTTCAAACGCCAGTAACGCCTCTGGCGTCGACGCTTGCGTTAACGACTTCGCCGCCGACGCTTGTGTCATCGTTTTCATGGTTCCGGATTTCAGGTCTTGCTACCCGCCCGCGGCGGAGCATGTCGCTTATGCTTGCTTGAGCGGATCAGGTCGCTTATGCGAGAGACACTAGCCTTAGGTACCCCGCGTGTCGCGACTTCTTCCGTACTCAGTTTCTCATCAACAAGCATCCTTAGTATCCGGTCGATCTCTTGATACCGCATCCCGAGTTCCCCTTCATCGGTCTGTCCTGCCCAGAGTCTTGCCGACGGCGGTTTTTCGATGATCCGTTCCGGAACCCCGAGATGCCTGGCAAGTTCGAACACCTCGGTCTTGTATAGATCACCGAGCGGCTCTAGGTCCACGCCTGAATCACCGTATTTCGTGGCATATCCGATGAGAAGCTCTGTCCGGTTTCCAGTTCCAATTACAATACGATTAAGCAGATTTGCATAATAATAGAGCACACACATCCGAGTTCGTGCGATCAGGTTCCCGTTCGAAACGGCTGCGCCTGGATCATAGTCTGGAATTAAGCCTGAAAATGACTGCAAAGCGCCATTGATCTCGATCACTCTGTACTCGATCCCGAGCCGATCCGCAATATCAGCGGCATCCTCTGTGTCCTGTCCTGGTGTGAGATTCTGCATAGGCAGCAGGATGCCGAGTACGTTCTCAGGCCCGATCGCGCAAGCGGTTATATACGCCGCAACCGTTGAATCGATGCCGCCACTAAGCCCGATTACTGCACCGCTTGCACCGGATTCTTTCAGCTGGACGCGGATGAATGAGGTGATTACGGTCTTGATGTGGTCCGGGTTCATGAGTTGTAGAATGTGCGGATTTGGGTTATGGCGAAGAAAATTGACCACAGAGGACACGGGGAGTTGCTGCTGTCTCTTGCGCCCTCTGATATCTCTGGTTTTTTTTTTCAAAAAACCATGTCAGAAGATACTAAAAAGTCTATGCCATGGGTGCCGCATTATCGGACGTGTGCGTAGATCTCGCCTGAGATCTCTTTGATGCTGCCGATCCCATCGATCGTCGTAAGTATCCCCAGATTCTCATAATAATCGATAAGCGGCTGCGTCTCTCTTTTATACACCAGGAGGCGTTTCTGAACAGATT